>NZ_JBJHPC010000324.1:0-8323 GCF_045257485.1 Streptomyces sp. YS-3
CTCCGGCCCCCCGATGGCCGCGAGCCCCCTCACCCGCGCAGTGCTGGAAATCGACGAGTACGCCGCCGGTCTCGGCTGGGACCAGCCGGCCCGGCTGTTCGCCCTGGTCGACACCGTCAAGCTCCGTACCCAGGAGCCGGGGCTGGCCGCCCAGCTCGGCCTCGACCAGGGCGACACGGCCGCCCCGCTGACCCCGATCGAGCAGGACGAGATCCCGGCCGGCCAGGCCCTCGACGAGTTCCTGGGCACCATCGCCTGGCCGGACGCGGTGGTCGGCTGCGCGCTGACCGTGGAGCGCCTGATGCTGCCGCCGTCGGCCGAGACGTCCGTGCCCGAGGGCCTGAACGAGAAGCAGCTGGCGAAGTGGGTGGCCAAGCACCCCGACCGCCAGGAGGTCCGGATGACGGTCGCGGTCCTGCGCGACGGCGCCCGTGACTCGGCCGTACGGCTGCGCGAGAAGGACTCGCCGACCGAGGTGCTCACCGGCGCCGGCCTCGTCCCGGGCCTGGCCGAGGCGCTCGCCGCGACCTTCGCGGAGTAGCGGCGGGCCGTCCCGGGCGGCGCGCGTCCACGCGCGCGTGGACGCGGCCGGTCACTTCGCCGAGCAGCTCGGCAGACCGGCCGTGTCCCCCTTGCGGATCTTCTCCAGCGCCTTGGTGGCGTCGTCGATGGTGGAGACCTTCACCAGGGTGAGCCCGCCGGGGGTGTCCGAGGCCGCCGCGGCGCAGTTCTCGGTGGGCGTCAGGAAGTAGCGGGCGCCCGCGCCGCGCGCGCCGATCAGCTTCATCTCGATGCCGCCGATCGGGCCGACCTTGCCCGCGTCGTCGATCGTCCCCGTACCGGCGATGAACTTGCCGCCGGTCAGATCGCCGGGGGTGAGCTTGTCGACGATGCCGAGGGCGAACATCAGGCCCGCGCTCGGGCCGCCGACGTCGGCGAGCTTGATGTCGATGGAGAACGGGAAGGTGTGGTCCGTCCCGGCCTGGATGCCCACGATCGCCCGGTCGCCGTCCTTGGCCTTCTCCGTGGTGATGGTGACGTTCTCGCCGCCCTCGGGCTCCTTGCCCGCCTTCGCCGCCGCTGCCGCCTCCTTGGCCGGGACGACGGAGAAGACCACTTTCTGGCCGGGGCGGTGCTTGGTGACCAGCTTCGCCACGTCGGAGGGCTCCTTGACGGGCGAGCCGTCGACGGACCTGACCACATCGCCCGCGTGCAGCCTGTTCTCGGCCGGGCCGGCCTTGACCACGGACGCCACGACGACCCGGGACTTCACCGGGATCTTCAGCTCGTTGAGGGCCGCGACCTTGGCGCTCTCCTGCGACTGGCTGAACTCCTCGGCGTTCTCCTGCGAGGACTGCTCCTCGGTCTTGCCGTCCGGGTACAGCGTGTCGTGCGGTACGACCTTGTTGTCGTGGGCCAGCCAGCCGTAGACGGCCTCGACCAGGTTCATGTTGTAGTCCGCACCGGTGACCCTGACCGTGGTCATGTTGAGGTGACCGGTCGTGGGGTAGGTCTTGTGCCCGGAGATCTGCAGTACGGGCTCGCCGCGCGCCTCGCCGAGGGTGTTCACCGTGGGACCGGGCGACATCTCCGAGTAGGGCACTTTGATGAGGACGCCTGCGCAGAGCAGCGCGATCAGGATCAAGGTGGAGGCGAGCATCGTCGCGGTGCGGCGTGGCATGGAACGACAGTACGGGACGTGCCTGTCAGTGCACCGCCGGGGCCGGTCCGTACGGGGAGGGTGGACATCCGGGTACGTACCGAGGCGCGAGAGGCGCGCCGAAGAGGGTCAGACGGGCTCGGTTCCGGCCTGGGATTTCTCCATGGCTTCTCGGAACCGGCTGTAGCCGGCGAGTTCCGCGATGTCGCCGGTCGTGCGATTGCGGGCGGCCCAGCTCGCCCATATCGCCGCGCCGACAGCAGCGAAAAGCGGAATCAGCAGCCAGGTGAGAGCAGCCATTCCGTCCTCCCGTCCCCAGATGAGCTACCGCAACTGACAGATCAGCAGATTAACCATCTGCGAGATCAACGCTCGCGGCAGGGGTGCGGTTACGCAAATCGGGGCGGATCACCCCGACAGGGTTTCAGACAGCCCGACCGCACGGCCCGTTCACCCGTTGGGGGCGCGGTCCGCGATCGGCGGACGCCCGTCCGGCCCCCTGAACGACGGCGCTAGGCGCCGACCCATTCGTCCGTACCGTCCGAGAACTGCTGGTGCTTCCAGATCGGGACCTCGTGTTTCAGGTCGTCGATCAGCTTGCGGCAGGCCGCGAAGGCCTCCCCGCGGTGCGGACAGGAGACCGCCACCACGACCGCCAGATCGCCCACGGCCAGTTCGCCCACTCGGTGGACGGCGGCGAGCGCGCGGACCGGGAACTCGGCGACGACCTTGTCGGCCACTCGGCGCATCTCCGCCTCGGCCGTCGGATGGCACGAGTACCCGAGCGCCGCCACGTCGGCACCGCCGTCATGATCACGCACGGTGCCGACGAAGAGCGCGGTGCCGCCGGCCGAGGGGTCGCCCACGGCGCGGAACACCTCGTCCAGGGAGAGCGGGGTGTCACGGATCCCGAGCAGCCGGATCGGGTCGTCCGCCCCCTGCTCGCCGGGGTGCTCGTGCGAGGTCTGTGCCATGGGCCCATCGTGCCGTACCGCACTGACATCGCGGTATAGCTCTTTCACCCCGTCACCCGGGCTCCCCCTAGGAGGGTCCTACAGACCCCGGCGCTTACGGGCCCGGCGGATCGCCGCGGCGGCTCCCAGCAGGGCGACCGTCGCTCCGGCGGCCCCGGCGGCCGTCGCGTCCTTCCGGCCCAGCCGGCGGCCCGCCACGGTGTGTCGCCCGGCGGCCTCCTCCAGGAGCTCCGCGAGGACCTCCTCGTTGGTCCACTGGGGCCGCCAGCCCGCGTCGTGCAGCCGTCCGACGCTGACGACCCAGGGGTGCATGGTGTACGCCAGGTCGCCCGCCGGGGACGGGGTGAGCCCGATCCGGTGCAGCCGGGCGGCGGCGCCGAGCGCGACCGCCGAGGGCAGCTCCATCCGCCGGATGCCGCTGAGCTCCTCGACCTCCTCCTGTTCGAGCCATCCATCGCAGCCGACCGCGAACTCCCCGTCGACCTTGCCCAGCGCCGCGTACTCCAGGGCGCTGCACAGGTCCTCGACATGGCAGAACTGCCAGGTCGGACGGGATCCGGCGACCACCAGGAGGCGCGGCGACTCGAAGTACCGGGTGAGGGCGGTGTCAGTACCGCCCACCAGGACGGCGGGCCTTACCACCGTGACGTTGAGACCCGGGTGGGCACGCGGGGCGCGGCGGCCCAGCCGCTCGATCTCCAGCAGGTCACCGACGCCGGTGGCCTCGGCGGTGGCGCGCAGCTCGGCGTCCTCGGAGAGGGGGATGTCGTTGTCGGGCAGCGCCCCGTAGACCATGGCCGAGGTACACAGCACGACCCGGTGGACCCCGGCCGCCGCGGCGGCCGTGAGCACCGTCTGGGTGCCGCGTACGTTGTAGGCGGTGCGGGCCGCTGCGTCGGACTCCAGGTCGAGGTCGAGCGCCAGGTGCACGACGACGTCCGCGCCGCGCAGCTTCTCGGCGATCGCCGGGTCGCGTACGTCCAGGATGTGCCAGGTGGCCTCGGACACCTCGCCCCGGCGCTCGTCGATGGCGATGACCTGCTTGATCTCCTCGGACGCGGCGAGCCGCGCGGTGAGGAGCGCGCCGATCCCGGCCGCGGCACCGGTGACCGCGACGACGGGACCCCGCGCTGCGGAGGGGGAAGGGTTTCGCGCTGCGCGAACCTGCGGATCTGGGGAACTCACCGGGCGTCTCCAGCGGTTGTCTTCAGTACGTACACGAATGACGCGTACGGACCAGGTGACGTCCATCCTGCCGCAGGCCGAGAGTCGGCGGAGCACCGAGCCCTTATCCGGCGCGGATGTCTACGCTGGTGGTGTTGGTGGGCAGTCGCCGTCGGCAGGAGCCGGCGGCCCTAGGAGCCGAGGAAACCCGTGAGTGACAACCCATTCGGATTCGGCCTTCCGCCGGAGGAGCCGGAGAACGGCGACGAGGGCAAGGAGAAGGGCAAGGGCAACCAGGGCGGCCCGGCGAATCCCTTCGGGTTCGGCGGCGGGACCGGCGGCGCGGACAATCCGTTCGCGGCGATGTTCGGTTCGCTGAACCCGAACGACCTGGGAGCGGCCTTCCAGCAGCTCGGCCAGATGCTCAGCTACGAGGGCGGTCCCGTGAACTGGGACATGGCCAAGCAGATCGCGCGTCAGACGGTCGCCCAGGGCACCGCCGACGGCAGCAAGGACGCGAGCGTCGGCCCGGCCGAGCGCGCCGCCGTCGAGGAGGCCGTGCGCCTGGCCGACCTGTGGCTGGACGGGGCGACGTCGCTGCCCTCCGGCGCGTCCACGGCCGTGGCGTGGAGCCGCGCGGAGTGGGTCGAGGCGACCCAGCCCGCCTGGAAGGAGCTCGTCGACCCGGTCGCCGAGCGCGTCGGCGCGGCCATGGGCGGGGTGCTGCCCGAGGAGATGCAGGCCATGGCGGGCCCGCTGATCGGCATGATGCGCTCCATGGGCGGCGCCATGTTCGGCCAGCAGATCGGGCAGGCGGTGGGCGTCCTCGCGGGCGAGGTCGTCGGCTCGACCGACATCGGTCTTCCGCTGGGCCCGGCCGGCAAGGCCGCGCTGCTGCCGCTGAACATCGACGCGTTCGGCAAGGACCTGGGCGTCCCGAAGGACGAGGTCAGGCTCTACCTGGCCCTGCGTGAGGCGGCCCACCAGCGCCTCTTCGCCCATGTGCCGTGGCTGCGCTCGCACCTGTTCGGCGCGGTCGAGGGCTACGCGCGCGGGATCAAGGTCGACACGGCGAAGCTGGAGGACGCGGTCGGCCAGCTCGACGTGTCCAACCCCGAGCAGCTCCAGGAAGCTCTTCAGCAGGGCATGTTCCAGCCGGAGGACACTCCGGAGCAGAAGGTGGCCCTGGCTCGACTGGAGACGGCGCTCGCGCTGGTCGAGGGCTGGGTGGACGCGGTGGTGCACGAGGCCGCCAAGCCGCGGCTGACCTCGGCGGACGCCCTGCGCGAGACCCTGCGCAGGCGCCGCGCGACCGGCGGCCCCGCGGAGCAGACCTTCGCCACCCTGATCGGCCTCCAGCTGCGCCCGCGCCGGCTGCGGGACGCCTCGCGCCTGTGGGCCTCGCTCACGGACGCGCGCGGGGTCGACGGCCGCGACGGCCTGTGGGAGCACCCGGACATGCTGCCGACCGCCTCCGACCTGGACGACCCGGACGGCTTCGTCCACCGCGAGCAGCTGGACTTCTCGGAGCTCGACAAGATGCTCGGCGAGGCCGCCTCCCGCAGGGACGAGCCCCAGGACGGCCCCTCGGCCAAGGACGACGCGGCCAAGGGCGACAAGGACGACGAGGGCAAGGACGACAACGGCAAGTGAGCCTGTATGAAGACGCGGTCCTCGTACTGAAGACGTACGAGGACCAGCCCGAGCTGCGCCGGACCTACCTCGACCATCTCTCGGCGCACCCGGACGGCATGTGGAAGGCCTGCGAGGCCGGCCACCTCACGGCGAGCGCGCTGGTGATGGCCCCGGAGCGCGGGCAGGTGCTGCTGACGCTGCACCGCAAGCTCAACATGTGGCTGCAGATGGGCGGCCACTGCGAGCCGCAGGACGTCTCGCTGACGGCGGCTGCCCTGCGCGAGGCGACGGAGGAGTCCGGTGTGGCCGGTCTCACCCTGCTGCCGGGCGGACCGGTCCGGCTCGACCGGCACCCGATCCCCTCGCCGTGCAACTGGCACCTGGACGTCCAGTACGCGGCGCTGGCCCCGGCCGGGGCGGTCGAGGCGATCAGCGACGAGTCGCTGGACCTGCGCTGGTTCGGCTACGACGAGGTGGCCCGGGTCGCCGACGAATCCGTGGTGCGGCTGATGGAGGCCGCGCGGGCCCGGCTGTGACGGCCTGACCGGGGACAGGACCGGACCCGGGGAGTGAGCGGGTAAGGGGCGGTCGCCCATGGCGACCGCCCCTTACCGACGCCCCGGTCAGGTCCAGGCGTTGCCCTGGTTCTGCGCGTGGGCGCCCTGCTGGCCCATGCCGTACTGGGCCCGCAGGCCCTGGCCGATCACCGCGTTCTGCGGCGGCAGCACCTCGCTGGGCTGCACGAGCGCGAAGCCCTGGCCGAGGAAGCTGAGCTCCCAGCCCTCGCCCGTGTTGCCGCGCCGCCGCCACACGCCCGTGGAGTGCGTCTGCGCCTGCATCTGCACCCGCAGCGAGGTGGACCACGCCACGATCGCGTCCGCGTCGGCGTTGACGTACTTGTCCGGGGTGACCTGGAGCATCAGCGGCTGGCCGGAGGTCATCAGGACGACCTTGCCGGTGCCGGTGATGTTGAGCTGGAACTTGCCGGTGCCGGAGATGCCGTACTGGCTGTCCACGGCGACGACCTCGTAGTGCAGCGAGGAGTCCATGGCGAGGACGTAGCCGCTGTCCACGGTCAGTCCGTCCCGGTCCACGTCCACCACATGGACGTACTGCGCGAGGTTGGCGAGGTAGACGGTGCCCTGGCCGGAGACGCGCATCAGGTCCAGGCCCTCGCCGGTGCGCGCGTGGGCGTTCTGGTGGCCCCGCGACTGGTACTCGCCGTCGAACTCCATCAGCCCCTGGTAGGCGACCATCGAGCCCTTGCGGGCGAGGATGTCGTCGTGGCCGGTGAGCACCACGCGCAGCAACTGCGCGTTCTGCGCGCTGTAGCGCTCCTGGGACTGCTGCTCGGTGTAGCTGAAAAGCGGGCTCTGCATGGTGTTCTCGCTCCCCCTCAGCCCCGGGCCCGCAGGCGGTCGGTGCTGTCCTCACTCGGCTGTACGACGACGATCCCCTGGCCCGAGAAGGCCATCTGGTACGCCTCTCCGCTGCCCCGGCCGATCAGCGAGGACGCCTTGAAGCTGCGCTTGCCCTTCACCTTGAGGTTCGGGGACCACGCCACCAGGGCGTCGGGGTCGACGTACGTCTCGTCCTCGCCGCTGCCGCAGTCGACGACGACCGGCGTGCCGCGGGAGGTCAGGGCGACCCAGCCGGTGCCGGAGATCTTCACGTTGAACAGGCCCTGGCCGGCGAACTTGGCGAGGCCCTTGACCCGTTCGACGCCCCACTGGAGGCTCGCGTCGAAGGCGAGCACATTGGTGCCGTTGACGGACAGCGCGTCGTTGTTGAGCTGGACGACGACCACATTGGCCCCGTAGTCGGCGAGGTAGAGCAGTCCGTCGCCGGTGCACTTCATCAGCGGGGCGCCCTCGCCGGTGATCCAGTCACGGGCGATCTGACGCACGGCCGGCGGGTTCGGCTCGTACTGGATGAAGCCCTCGTAGGCGACCATCGAGCCCACGCGCGCGAAGAGGTCCTGCCCGGTGGCCATGGCCACCTTGAGCATGGCGCTGCCGTGGTTCTCCATCCGGGCGGTGACGGGGGCGGGGGCGTAGCCCGCGAGCTGCTGGTTCATGGTCCCGGCTCCCTCAGACCTCGTACGGCTGGACGACGATGAAGTTCCCGGGCGCGCCGCGGAACTGCAGGTTGACGGACTCGCCGCTGTGGCCGGGGTAGGCGTTGCGGCGCAGCCTGACCTGGCTGGAGACGATCACCTGCGAGGCGGACGACCAGGCCACGATGGCGTCGCTGTCCGCGAACGTGGTCGGGGTGACCGGCAGGACCACCGGGGTGCCGTGGGTCATCACCACGAGCGTGCCGGTGCCCTGGAACAGCATGGTGAACAGCGCGCCGCCGGGGATGCCGTGGCCCTCGATGCGGCGGACCTCGTACTGGAGGGACTCGTCGAACGCCAGGACGTGTTCGGCGGAGACGCAGATGCCGTCGCCCTGGAGCTCGATCGGGTGCAGATGGGCACTGTTCTCGGCGAGGAAGACCTGGCCGCGGCCACTGCAGCGCATCAGCTGCATCTCCTGGCCGGTCGCGTTGCCGACGATCCGGCCCGCGAACCCGGCGCCCTTGTAGCTGAAGTCGACCTTGCCCTGGTACATCACCATGCTGCCCTGGCGGGCCAGCACGGGCGCGCCGCCGGCGCCGAGGTCGACCCGGACGAGCTGCTTGTTCTGCGGGGTCCAGCGCTGTCCGGTGGGCAGCTCGCGGTACTGCTGGATGGCGCCCGCGAGACCGCCGCCGGACTGCGGCGTCCCGTGCTGCGGCATCTGCGGGGGAAGGCCGGGCTGCTGACCGTACGGGGCGGGCCCGCCATAGGGAGCCGGCTGACCGTAGGGCGCGGGCGCCATCCAGCAGTACCGCGAGCTGCCCACCGGAC
>NZ_JBJHPC010000325.1:0-8320 GCF_045257485.1 Streptomyces sp. YS-3
GGGTGGGGGCTTGGACGGGAGTGGTGGCGGTGTCGGTGGTGGCGGCACTGCTGCTCCCCTCGCCCCGGGCGCGATCCGGCGTCCGGAATGTAGGGCGTTGGCTGATCGAACGTCAATGGAGTCGGACCGATTGATCGAAACTCCTGGGTGTTCGATCACGGTGCATTAGGGTCGTGGGCCCGGGAGGCCGGTCACGGTCACCACACCGCGAACCGGCGCGAGCCACGCGCCGACATGAGCGAGCCGTACGTGAGCCGTACGCGCGCCGGGTGCGCGCCGGACGCGAGCCACACTGCGAGGGGACTGCCGCCGTGCGAGAGAGTGCTGCCGAACGTCACGACCGACTGCTGGAGCTGGTGCGCCGGCGCGGCTCGGCCCGGGTCTCGGACCTGGCGGGCCAGTTGGGCGTCTCCCCCGTGACCGTGCGGCGGGACGTGGAGGCGCTGGCCGTGCGGGGCCTGCTCGACCGGGTGCACGGCAAGGTCTCCTGGCCGCACCGGGAGGGCGCGCCCGGGGCGCCCGCGCCGGGCGGTCCCGGCGGTCGCGAGCTGGTGCTCGGCATGATCGCGCCCAACGCGACGTACTACTTCGCCGAGGTCATCCGGGGTGCGCACGAGGCGGCGGCCGACGCCGGGGCGCGGCTGATCCTGCGGATCTCGGACTACCGCCCGCGGGAGGACGCGGCCCGGGCGGCCGGGCTGCTGGCGGCCGGGGCCGAGGGGCTGCTGGTCGCCCCGGGCTGGAAGGAGCCGCACGACCCGGCCGAGCACGGGCGGTGGATCACCGAACTCCCCGTGCCCACGGTGCTCCTGGAGCGGCGTGGGGTGCCCGGGAGCGCCCTGGACGATCTGGACCGGGTCTGCTCGGACCACGCTCACGGGGTGCTCCTCGCCGTACGCCATCTGACCGGGCTGGGGCACCGGGCGCCGCTTCTGGTGGCGCGGGCCGACAGCCCGACGGCGCTGGCGGTGCGCGCCGGGTACCGCCAGGCGCTGGAGGCCCTGGGACTGACGGCGCCGCACCCGGTGATCGACTCGGTCCCGGCGGAGGCGGATCCGGCGGGCTTCGAGGCGGCGGTGGGGGCGCTGCTCGCGGCGGTGCGCGCCGGGAAGGCGACGGCGGCGCTGGTCCACAACGACGTGGACGCGATCCGGATCGCCCAGCGCCTGGGCGAACTGGGCGTCCGGGTGCCGCGGGACCTGGCGCTCGTGGCCTACGACGACGAGGTGGCGGCGCTGGCGGACACCCCGCTGACGGCGGTGGCACCGCCCAAGCACGAGGTGGGGCGGTACGCGGCGCGGCTCCTGGTCGAGCGGCTGCGCGGTGCCCCGGCGGAGCCGGACGGGCCGCCGCGCCGCCATGTGGATCTACTGCCCCGGCTGCGGGTGCGGTCCTCGTGCGGGGCTCCCCCGCCGGGCTCGCCCGCCGATCCGGCCTCCCGCGCGTCGCATCAGCCTGCCCCCTGACCGGCCCCCGGGCGACCCCTCGACCGGCCCAGCGGCCCGGCGGGCACGCACATCAGGGGCCAGTGGTCTAGACCTCTCTACCTCCCCAACCCCCGTTCGATCATTTTTCGATCATTCGAACTTTCGCTCTTGACTTCGGTCAGGACCGGCTCAAGGATCGCGGCCATCGCCTCGTCCCCTCACGTTCAGGAGCCGTTCCGTGAGCCGCAGTTGGACCAGATCGACCGCCGCCGTCTCGGCCGCCACCGCCCTCGCCCTGCTCACGGCCTGCGGGGGCGGTGACGACGGCTCCTCCGGCGCGGGCGGCAAGGGCACCGCCGACAAGCCCGTCACCCTGACCTTCTGGGCGTGGCAGAAGGGGTCGAAGGACGTGGTGGACGCCTTCAACTCCTCGCACCGGAACATCCGGGTCAGGTTCGAGGAGATCCCGTCCGGCAACGCCGGCGGCTACGCCAAGATCTCCAACGCGGTGAAGGCGGGCAACGGCCCGGACCTGGTCGCCGTCGAGTATCCGATGCTGCCCGAGTTCGTCAGCCGGGGCGCGCTCCAGGACATCGGCCCGTACCTCACGGACGACGTGAGGAAGAAGTTCCTGCCGCAGGCGGTCGACCTCACCACGCTGGGCGGGAAGAGCTGGGCCGTCCCGTTCGACGCCGCTCCCCAGACGTACTTCTACCGCAAGGACTTCTTCGCCGAGAACAGGATCGAGGTGCCGAGGACCTGGGCCGAGTTCCGAACCGCCGCCGAGAAGGCGAAGAAGGCCGATCCCAGGGCGCGGATCGCGACCTTCATGCCGGACGACCCGACCACCTTCGAGGCGATGGCCTGGCAGGCGGGTGCCCAGTGGTTCAAGGCCGAGGGCGACACCTGGAAGCTGAACACCTCGGACGCCGCCACCGGGAAGGTCGCCGACTACTGGCAGGGGCTGATCGACGACAAGCTCGTGCAGACGGCCGTCTCCTTCAGCCCCGAGTGGACGGCCGCCCTCAAGAACGGTTCGACCGTCGGCTACCTCGGTGCCTCCTGGGGCGCGGGCGTCCTCAAGTCGACCCTGCCCGACCAGAGCGGCAAGTGGGGCGTCGCACCCGTGCCCACCTGGGACGGCAAGCCCGCCAGCGGCATGCTCGGCGGCTCCACCTGGGCGGTGACCAAGGGGAGCGGGAAGGCCGCGGCGGCGGTCGAGTTCGCCACCTGGATGTCCACCACCGAGGACGGCGTCAGGGCGCGGATCGCCCCCGGCACATCGAGCGCCTTCCCGGCCGACGTCGCGCTGCGCCCGGCCGCCAAGAAGGCCTTCGACGCCGGGTTCTACGGCGGCCAGGACATCTACCGGCTCTTCGACGAGGCGGGCGCCTCGATCAACCCGCGCTGGAGCTGGGGCCCGACCACCGGCACCACCAACACCACGCTCAAGGACCGGTTCGGCCGGGTGCCCGGCGGCTCGGTCACCATCAGGGACGCGGTACGGGCGGCCCATGACGCCACCGTGGCCGAGCTGAAGAAGCGCGGGCTGAAGGTCGAGGGCTGACCGTGGCGGCGAAGGCTCGGACCACCCGCCGCACCGGCGCCGCCGCGGGCGTCCTGCTCACTCCCTTCTTCGTGCTGTTCACCGCGGTGACGGTGGTGCCGGTCGGATACGCCGTCTGGCTGAGCCTGTTCACCGAGAAGCAGTCGGGGCTGGGGTTCGGCGGCGCCGAGTCCGTCTTCAGCGGGCTCGACAACTACACGGCGGCCCTGGGCGACCGGGCCTTCCGCGACGGCTTCTGGATCCTGCTCGGCTACTGCGCCCTCTACATCCCCCTGATGGTCGGCGCGGCGCTCACCCTCGCCCTGCTGCTCGACTCGGGGCTCGCCCGGGCCCGCCGCTTCTTCCAGCTGGCGCTCTTCCTGCCGCACGCCGTGCCCGGCATCATCGCCGCGCTGATCTGGGTGTACCTCTACACGCCGGGCCTCAGCCCGGTCGTGCGGGCCCTGGACTCCGGCGGCATCGGTCTCAGCCTCCTCTCCCCCGGCGGCGCCCTGCCCTCCGTGGTCAACATCGCGCTGTGGGAGTGGCTCGGCTACAACGTGGTGATCTTCTACGCGGCCCTCCAGGCCATCGACCGGTCCGTCCTGGAGGCGGCCACCGTGGACGGCGCGGGCGCCTGGCGGACCGCGTTCAGCATCAAGATCCCGCTGGTCCGGGCCTCGCTCGGGATGGTGGCGCTGTTCACCGTGATCGGCTCGCTCCAGTTGTTCACCGAGCCGCTCATCCTCAACCAGGGCTCCGGCTCGGCGGTCACCTCCACCTGGACGCCCACCCTGTACGCCTACACCGCGGCCTTCGCCCGCAACGACTACGGCCTGGCCGCTGCCGCCGCCGTCCTGCTCGCCCTCACCGCGGCGCTGCTCTCCTTCGCCGTCACCCGCCTCACCACCCGGAAGGGGGCGCGGGCATGACCTCCCCGGCCACCGCGGGCGCCGAGCCCACCGCCCGTACCGCCGCCACCGCCCGTACGACAACACCGCCGCCGACACGGAAGCCGGCGAAGGCGACGAAGGCGGCGCGAGGGACGAGAGCCGCTCCCGCTCCCGGCCGCCTGCTCTCCAGGGCCGCCGTCAACGGCGTCCTGCTGCTCTCCGCCCTCTACACCCTCTTCCCCCTCCTCTGGCTGGTCAGCGCCGCCACCAAGGACACCGGCGGACTCCTCACCGGCGACGCCTTCTCCTTCGAGGGCTTCCAGGGCTTCGACCTCGGCCACAACCTCTCCGCTCTCGCCTCCTACAACGACGGCGTCTATCTGCGGTGGTACCTCAACTCCCTGCTGTACGCGGGCGGGGGCGCGCTGGTCTGCGCGCTGATCAGCGTCGCCGCCGGGTACGCCTTCGACAAGTACGACTTCCGGGGCAAGGAGAAGCTGTTCGCGGTGGTGCTGCTCGGGGTGCTCGTACCCTCCACCGCGCTCGCGCTGCCGATGTATCTGCTCGCCAGCCGGACAGGGCTGGTCAACACCTACTGGTCGGTGCTGATCCCCGTCCTGGTGAACCCCTTCGGGGTCTATCTCTCGCGCGTCTTCAGCGCGAGTCATATCCCCGACGAGGCGCTGGAGGCGGCGCGGATCGACGGGGCGGGCGAGCTGCGCGCCTTCTGGTCGATCGGGCTGCGGATGATCATGCCCGGTTTCGTCACCGTGTTCCTCTTCCAGTTCACCGCGATCTGGAACAACTTCTTCCTCCCCCTGGTGATGCTCTCGGACCAGAAGCTCTTCCCGCTGAGCCTCGGTCTGTACGCGTGGAACTCCAACACCCACGCCGAGCCCTCGTTCTACCCCCTCGTCGTCACCGGCTCCCTCCTCGCCGTCCTCCCCCTCGTCATCGCCTTCGTCGCCCTCCAGCGGCACTGGAAGGCCGGTCTCACCGCGGGCAGCGTCAAGTGACCGGACGGACCCGCAGCCGGTTACCCATGGACAACGCCCCCGTGAGGAGCCCGAGTTCCACCATGCACCACACCACTGACAACCGCCCCGCCGTCCTCCTCGCCATGGGCCCCGGGATCGCCGAGCGGCTGCTCACCGACCGGCACCGCACCCGCCTCGCCGCGCTCGCCCGGACCGACCCGTACCTCGTCGCCCATGAACTCCCGGCGCCCGCGCCGGCCGTCGCGGCGGCGCTGGCCGAGGCCGAAGTGCTGCTGACCTGCTGGGGAGCGCCGCCGCTCACGGCCGGGGTGCTGGCCTCGGCGCCCCGGCTGCGGGCCGTCGTGCACGCCGCCGGGTCGGTGAAGCACCACATCACCGACGCGTGCTGGGAGCGGGGCATCGCGGTGACCTCGGCGGCGGCGGCCAACGCGCTGCCGGTCGCCGAGTACACGCTGGCCGCGATCCTCTTCGCGGGCAAGCGCGTGCTGGCCTCGGCCCAGCGGTACGCGGAGCTGCGCGCCCCGCACGACTGGCTGCGCGAGGGGGACGGCACCGGCAACTACCACCGTACGGTCGGGCTTGTCGGCGCCTCCCGGATCGGCCGCCGGGTGATCGAGCTGCTGCGCCCCTTCGACTTCCGGGTGCTGCTCCACGACCCGTACGTCGACGCGGCCGAGGCGGCCCGGCTGGGGGTGGAGGCCGTCCCGCTGGACGAGCTGTGCGCCCGGAGCAGTGTCGTCTCGGTCCACGCGCCGCAGCTCCCGGCCACCGAGCGGATGATCGGCGCCCGTCAGCTGGCCGCGATGCCGGACGGGGCGACCCTGATCAACACCGCGCGCGGCTCCCTGGTGGACGGGCCCGCCCTGCTCGGCGAGCTGCTTTCGGGGCGTCTGCACGCCGTACTGGACGTCACCGAGCCCGAACTCCCCGATCGCCGGAGCCCGTTGTACGACCTGCCCAACGTCCTGCTGACCCCGCACATCGCCGGTTCGCTCGGCAACGAGCTGCACCGGATGGCGGATCTGGCGCTGGACGAGGTGGAGCGGTTCGCCTCGGGGAAGCCGTTCGCGGACCCGGTGCACCCGACGGCGCTGCGCCACTCGGCGTGACGGACGGGCGTACGGGAAAGGCCCCCGCCCCGCCGGTGGCGGGAACGGGGGCCTTCACCTTCGTACGACGTCAGCGCGTCAGCGCGTCACCACGTCAGTGGCTGTGGCCGTGACCGTGGCCGTGACCGGCGTCGGCCTCTTCCTCGGCCGGCTTCTCGACGACCAGGGTCTCGGTCGTGAGCAGCAGGGAGGCGATGGAGGCGGCGTTCTCCAGGGCGGAGCGCGTCACCTTGACCGGGTCGATGACGCCGGCCTTGACCAGGTCGCCGTACTCGCCGGTGGCGGCGTTGAAGCCCTGGCCCTTGTCGAGCTCGGCGACCTTGGAGGTGATGACGTAACCCTCCAGGCCGGCGTTCTCGGCGATCCAGCGCAGCGGCTCGACGGCGGCGCGGCGGACGACCGCGACACCGGTGGCCTCGTCGCCGGTCTTGTCGAGGTTGCCCTCCAGGACCTTGACGGCGTGGACGAGCGCGGAGCCACCACCGGAGACGATGCCCTCCTCGACCGCGGCGCGGGTCGCGGAGATGGCGTCCTCCAGACGGTGCTTCTTCTCCTTCAGCTCCACCTCGGTGGCGGCGCCGACCTTGATCACGCACACGCCGCCGGCGAGCTTCGCGAGGCGCTCCTGGAGCTTCTCGCGGTCCCAGTCGGAGTCCGTGGACTCGATCTCGGCCTTGATCTGCGCGACGCGGCCGACCACGTCCTCGCTGTTGCCGCCGCCGTCGACGATCGTGGTGTCGTCCTTGGTGACGGTCACGCGGCGGGCGGAGCCCAGCACGTCCAGACCGGCCTGGTCGAGCTTGAGGCCGACCTCCTCGGCGATGACGGTGGCACCGGTGAGGGTGGCCATGTCCTGGAGCATCGCCTTGCGGCGGTCGCCGAAGCCCGGGGCCTTGACGGCCACGGCGTTGAACGTGCCGCGGATCTTGTTGACGACCAGGGTGGAGAGGGCCTCACCCTCGACGTCCTCGGCGATGATCAGGAGCGGCTTGGAGGAGCCGGCCTGGATGACCTTCTCGAGGAGCGGCAGGAGGTCCTGGATCGAGGAGATCTTGCCCTGGTTGATCAGGATGTACGGGTCGTCGAGGACGGCCTCCATACGCTCCTGGTCGGAGACCATGTACGGGGAGAGGTAGCCCTTGTCGAAGGCCATGCCCTCGGTGAACTCCAGCTCCAGGCCGAAGGTGTTGGACTCCTCGACGGTGATGACACCGTCCTTGCCGACCTTGTCCATGGCCTCGGCGATGAGCTCGCCGACCTGCTGGTCCTGCGCGGAGAGCGCGGCCACGGCGGCGATGTCCGACTTGTCGTCGATCGGACGCGCGGTGGCGAGCAGCTCCTGCGAGACGGCCTTGACGGCGGCGTCGATGCCCTTCTTCAGGGCGGCCGGGGAAGCGCCGGCGGCGACGTTGCGCAGACCCTCGCGGACCAGCGCCTGGGCCAGCACGGTGGCGGTGGTGGTGCCGTCACCCGCGATGTCGTTGGTCTTGGTCGCCACCTCCTTCACGAGCTGGGCGCCCAGGTTCTCGTACGGGTCGTCGAGCTCGACCTCGCGCGCGATGGTGACACCGTCGTTGGTGATGGTGGGGGCGCCGAACTTCTTGTCGATGACGACGTTGCGGCCCTTGGGGCCGATCGTCACCTTCACCGTGTCGGCAAGCTTGTTGACGCCGCGCTCAAGGGCGCGACGGGCGTCCTCGTCGAACTTCAGGATCTTCGCCATGGGAGCGGTTCAGCCCTCTCGGAAACTTGGTGATACGAAAACTGCGCCCCTCGCCGCCCGGCTGTCAGCAGGGTGGCCAGGGGCGCAGCTCAGAAGCATTCGCTTCGAGGTGAATTACTTCTCGATGATCGCGAGCACGTCGCGAGCCGAGAGGACGAGGTACTCGTCACCGTTGTACTTCACCTCGGTGCCGCCGTACTTGCTGTAGAGCACGACGTCACCGACGGCGACGTCGAGTTCGACGCGCTTGCCGTCCTCGATCCGGCCCGGGCCCACGGCCAGGACGACGCCCTCCTGGGGCTTCTCCTTGGCCGTGTCCGGAATGACCAGGCCAGAGGCCGTGGTCTGCTCGGCGTCGAGCGGCTGGACCACAATGCGGTCCTCGAGCGGCTTGATGGCAACCTTGGAGCTGGCGGTCGTCACGATCCGACCTCCCCCTTCGGAGATCTCACGGGGTTAACTGTCTGAGGTGGCGACCAGGTGGATCCGTCGTCGCGGGTGCCGGACCTGCCCGTCGCTGTGTTGGCACTCTCCGGTGGGGAGTGCCAGAAGCGAGACTAGGACGGCGGTTAGCACTCGGTCAAGCGGAGTGCCAAGCAGAGGGAGCGTGGCGGGGTCCGGAAC
>NZ_JBJHPC010000326.1:0-8308 GCF_045257485.1 Streptomyces sp. YS-3
GGGGCGGCGGTGGGCGTCTCGCGCTCCGGGCCCGCCTGCCCCTTCGAGGTACGCGCAGGCTTGAACGCCATGGCTCACCGACCACCTTTCCCTACCAGATCCGCGATGAGCGGCCGGATGCGACACACCATGAGACCCAGCGACAATAACACTCGCCCCGGGCCCCGGATTTCATCGGATTTCCCCGGTCCGACGTGCGATTTCGCCCTGCCCCGTGGCACCCTGCCGGGATGGGTACGACCTCGCTGGTGATCGTGGACGCGGCCAATGTGGTGGGCTCGGTTCCGGACGGCTGGTGGCGCGACCGGCGCGGTGCGGCGGAGCGGCTGCGCGACCGCCTGGTGGGCTACGCCGAGTCCGGTCTGCCGGGCCATCCGGGCCCCGTCGAGGTGGTCCTGGTGGTCGAGGGCGCGGCCCGCGGGGTGGAGCCGGTCGCGGGTGTACGGGTGGAACCGGCGCCCGGCAGCGGGGACGACCGGATCGTGGAGCTGGCCGCCGGGCGCGCGCCGGGCCGCCCCTGCCTGGTGGTGACGGCCGACCGGGAGCTGCGCCGCCGGGTGGAGGAGCACGGGGCGCGGTGCGTCGGCCCGCGGGCGGTGCGTCACCCCGCCGGGGACGCGACGGGCGCGGACTGAGCGCGGACGTACAGCACGGCCCCGTCGACCGTTCCGGCCAGCGGCTCGTAGTGGGCCGCCAGCAGGCGGCGCAGGCTCGGGAGGCGTTCGGGGGCGTACGGCTCGCCCCGGGAGTCGTCGACGATCAGCACCGGCGGCCGGCCGGCCAGCTCCGCGCGGAAGATCGGCCAGGAGCCCTCCACCCCGTACTTCTCGCCCACCTGGGGGCCGTCGCGACCGCCGCTGTAGTTGGTGAGCAGCCCGGCGGTCAGATAGCGGGTGGCGGGGGTCCGGCCCGCGAGCCAGTACGTCTCGGGGTGTATCCCCCACACCAGGACCGGTTCGTCCGGCGCCGAGCGTGCCCGTACGGCCGCGGCCAGGCGCTCGGCATGGGCCAGTTCGGGGCGCGGGGCGAGCAGACCCCAGAGCAGGAAGAGCGCGCAGGCGCAGGCGGAGGCGAGCAGCGCGGCCGTGAGCCGCTGCGGCGGGAGGATCTGGAGGGCGGCGGCGGCCAGCAGCACCAGCGGCGGGACGAGCTGGAGGTAGTAGTGGCCGAAGAAGTGGAAGCCGGTGAGGACGGCCCCCGCCGAGGAGGCCAGCCACAGCCAGACGTCGGGGGCGCCGGTGCGGGCGATCCGCAGCACCCGCACGACGGGCGGGACGAGTCCGGCGCAGGCGAGGGCGAGCAGCGCGGTGTTGGCCAGTCCGCGGGCCAGGACGTGGAGTTCGGAGCCGGTGAAGGAGGCGTAGGCGCCGGAGCCGGTGACCGTCCAGAAGAGGAACCCGGCGGGGCCGGTGAGCAGCGCGCCGAGCAGGACCGGGCCGCACAGTCCCGCGCCGGTGCGCAGCAGGGCGGGGCGGCGGGGTGAAGCCGTGCGCCAGAGCAGCCAGAGCACGGGGACGAGCGCCGCTCCGCCGGTCTGCTTGGTGAGGACGGCCCCGGCGACGGCCAGCCCCGCGCGCGCCCACTGGCCCCGGTCGGCGCAGCGTACGGCGGCGACCGTGAACGGCAGCATGAACACCTCGAACGTCGCCGCCTGGGTGTCCTCGGGGTTGAGGCCGATGGAGACGAGCAGGTGGAGCACGCCCGCGGTCCGGCCGGCGCCGTCGCCCCAGCGGCGGCGGGCGGTGGAGGCGAGGAGTACGGCGGTGAGCAGCTGGGCGCCGACCGCCGCGACCCGCAGGGGGCCCAGCGAGGTGTCGCCGAACACCGCGAAGGCCGCCTCGTACAGCCAGGGCAGCAGCGGCGGCTTGCGGTCGACGACCGTGTCGTACAGCGCTCCCCCGGCGGCGAGCTGGCGGGCCTGGACGGCGAGATAGCCCTCGTCGGGGTTCCACAGGGAGTGCCGGAAGGAGGGCAGCCGGGTCAGTACGGCCAGGGCGGCGAGCGCGGGCAGCAGCCGCGTCCAGTAGCCCGCCCCGCGCCCGGGCACCGGCTCCGCACGCTGCCGCGGCACCCGTGACGTACGTACGGAGTGTGACGGGGCGAGGGGGCCGACCGGCGTACGGTGCACGGGATGCACGCTATCCGGCCCCGCAGTTCCCACCGAAGCAGGACATACGGGGCCGGGCGATCAACTCCGGGAACCGACTGTCGTCACTCCGCGTTGATACGGCTGTGGGACCGTCCGTACAGGAAGTAGACGACGAAGCCGATCACCATCCAGATCCCGAACCGCAGCCAGGTCTCGGCGGGGAGGTTGAGCATCAGCCAGAGCGAGGCCGCCACCGACAGGATCGGCACCCAGGGCACCAGCGGGGTGCGGAAGGCGCGGGGCAGGTCGGGCCGGGTGCGCCGCAGGATGATCACGCTGATCGCGACCACGACGAAGGCGAAGAGGGTGCCGATGTTGACCAGTTCGGCGAGCTCGCTGAGGCTGGTGAAGCCCGCGAGGACGGCGATGATCACGCCGAGCAGGATGGTCGGGCGGTGCGGGGTGCGGTAGCGGGGGTGGACGCGCGAGAAGAAGCGGGGCAGCAGCCCGTCCCGGCTCATCGCGAAGAACACCCGGGTCTGGCCGAGCAGCAGGATCATGCAGACCGTGGTGAGGCCGACGGCTGCGCCGAAGCTGATGATGCCCGCGTAGAAGGGGTGCCCGGTGGCCTTGAAGGCGTCGGCGAGCGGGGCGTCGATGGAGAGCCGGGTGTAGTGCTGCATGCCGGTGACGACGATGGAGACGGCGACGTACAGCGTGGTGCAGATGAGGAGCGAGCCGAGGATGCCGCGTGGCATGTCCCGCTGCGGGTTCTTGGTCTCCTCGGCCGCGGTCGCCACGATGTCGAAGCCGATGAAGGCGAAGAAGACGACGGAGGCGGCGGTGAAGATGCCCATCACACCGAAGTTGGTGGGCGCGTACCCCGACATCAGCTCGATCAGCGGTGCCTGGAGGCTGCCCCCCGCCTCCTGCGGCTGGGCCTTGGGGACGAACGGCTTGTAGTTGTCGGACTTGATGAAGAAGGCCCCCGCGATGATCACGATCAGCACGACGGTGACCTTGATGGCCACGACCACCGAGGTGACGCGCGCGGAAAGCTTCATGCCGAAGACCAGGATGGCGGTGAGCAGCAGGACGAGGGCGGCGGCGAGGATGTCGAAGCCGAAGCCGTGGGCGCCCTCGCGCCCGGCCAGCGCGTCCGGCAGATGCCAGCCCGCGTTGTCCATCAGTGAACGGACGTACCCCGACCAGCCGACGGCCACCACCGCGGTGCCGAGGGCGAATTCGAGGACCAGGTCCCACCCGATGGTCCAGGCGGGCAGCTCGCCGAGCGAGGCGTAGGAGAACGTGTACGCGGACCCGGCCACCGGGACCGTGGAGGCGAACTCGGCGTAGCACAGCGCCGCCAGCGCGCAGACGACACCGGCCGCCACGAACGCGAGGGCGACCGCGGGTCCGGCGTTCTCCTTGGCGACCTTGCCGGTGAGGACGAAGATGCCGGTGCCGATGATGACACCGACCCCGAAGACCGTCAGATCGAGCGCCGACAGCGACTTCTTGAGTGCGTGCTCCGGTTCCTCCGTGTCCGCGATGGACTTCTCAATTGTTTTGGTCCGAAACAGACCGGTACCAGCCACCTTGTGCACCTCCGCTAGCTCATGTCCCCGCCATGATCGGGACGTGGAGCGGTACGGGTACCGGGCAGCGGCCTTAATTCACGCGATTGGGCCGGTTCAACCACCCGTACAGAGCGATCGAACCGGCCCGTCGACCGGTGCGCGGCGCCGGCGGCCACCGCGTGCGGAAGGTGTCAGTCGCGCGCGGGCTCCACGGCGCTCGCGCTCTCCAGCCCGCTGAGCCTGGCCACCAGACCGGTGACCTGGCGCGCGATGTCCGGCGCCGTCAGCCCGATCTCGGCCATGACCTCCTTGCGGGAGGCGTGGTCGAGGAAGCGCGGCGGGATGCCGAAGTCGCGCAGCGGCACGTCCACGCCCGCGTCGCGCAGCGCCTGGGCGACGGCCGAGCCGACACCGCCGACGCGGCTGTTGTCCTCGACGGTGACGACGACCCGGTGGATCTCGGCGAGCGGGGCCATCGCCTCGTCGACCGGCTTGACCCAGCGCGGGTCGACCACCGTCGTCGAGATGCCCTGGGCGTCGAGCAGGTCGGCGATCTCCAGGCACATCGGGGCGAGCGCGCCCACCGAGACCAGCAGCACGTCGGGGCGCTCCGCGCCCGCCTCGCGCAGCACGTCCATACCGCCGACCCGGCCGACCGCCTGGACGGCGGGGCCGACCGCGCCCTTGGAGAAGCGGACCACGGTCGGGGCGTCCTCGACCTCGACGGCCTCGCGCAGCTGGGCGCGCACCTGGTCGGCGTCGCGCGGGGCGGCGATCCTGAGGTCCGGGACGACCTGGAGGATCGACATGTCCCACATGCCGTTGTGCGAGGCGCCGTCGGTGCCGGTGACCCCGGCGCGGTCCAGGACAAACGTCACTCCGCACCGGTGCAGGGCCACGTCCATCAGGACCTGGTCGAAGGCGCGGTTGAGGAAGGTGGCGTAGACGGCGAAGACGGGGTGCAGACCGCCGGTGGCCAGACCCGCGGCGGAGACCGCGGCGTGCTGCTCGGCGATGCCCACGTCGTAGACCCGGTCGGGGTAGGCCTTGGCGAACTTGTCGAGGCCGACCGGCTGGAGCATGGCCGCGGTGATCGCGACGATGTCCTCGCGCTCCTTGCCGAGCTTGACCATCTCCTCGCCGAAGACCGAGGTCCAGTCGAGGCCCGAGGTGGAGATCGGCAGACCGGTGTCCGGGTGGATTTTGCCGACCGCGTGGAAGCGGTCGGCCTCGTCCGCGAGGGCGGGCTGGTAGCCGCGGCCCTTCTCGGTGAGGCAGTGCACGATGACCGGGCCGCCGAAGCGCTTGGCGCGCGTCAGCGCGGACTCCAGCGCCTCGATGTCGTGGCCGTCGATCGGGCCGACGTACTTCAGGCCCAGGTCCTCGAACATGCCCTGGGGGGCGATGAAGTCCTTGAGCCCCTTCTTGGCGCCGTGCAGCGTCTCGTAGAGCGGCCTGCCGACGACCGGCGTGCGCTCCAGGAGGTCCTTGCCCTTGGCGAGGAACCGCTCGTAGCCGTCGGTGGTGCGCAGGGTCGCCAGGTGGTTGGCGAGGCCGCCGATGGTCGGCGCGTAGGAACGCTCGTTGTCGTTGACGACGATGACCAGCGGGCGGTCCTTGGCGGCGGCGATGTTGTTCAGCGCCTCCCAGGCCATACCGCCGGTGAGCGCGCCGTCGCCGATGACCGCGACGACGTGGTCGTCCCTCTTGAGGACCTCGTTGGCCTTGGCCAGGCCGTCGGCCCAGCCCAGCACGGTGGAGGCGTGGCTGTTCTCGATGAAGTCGTGCTCGGACTCGGCGCGGGCCGGGTATCCGGAGAGCCCGCCCTTCATCTTCAGCTTGGAGAAGTCCTGGCGGCCGGTGAGGAGCTTGTGCACATAGCTCTGGTGGCCGGTGTCCCACAGGACCTTGTCCTTGGGCGACTCGAAGACGCGGTGCAGAGCGATGGTGAGCTCCACGACACCCAGGTTGGGGCCGAGGTGCCCGCCGGTCTTGGAGACCGCGTCCACGAGAAAGGTCCGGATCTCAGCGGCCAGCTGGTCCAGCTGCTCCGGGCTGAGCCGGTCGAGATCGCGCGGTCCCCTGATACGGGTAAGCAGCGGCACCCGTGCCTCCTTGCATCCGTGCTGGTCGAGCATGCCGATTTGGCCGAGTCTAATGTTCCGTCCGCGACGGCGGTCATCGGGCGGTGCGTTCGGCACCACTCGAATGGCTGACATCCGCGCCCACGCACAGATGTGCCCGGCGCCGCGAGGGGCACCGGGCACGTCCGTGGTCCGTCTGTGGCATCCCCCCTTGCCCCGCAAGGGGCGGGAGGGGGTGCGGGCCGCTGGTCAGGCGCGACCGGCGGACTTCTGGGTCTTGCGGGTCACCGCGTCGATCACGACGGTCGCGAGCAGTACGCCACCCGTGATCATGTACTGGATCGGCGAGGCGATGCCCTGCAGGGCCAGGCCATACTGGATCGACGTGATCACCAGCACACCGAGCAGCGCGTTCCAGGTGCGGCCACGGCCACCGAAGAGGCTGGTGCCGCCGATGACGGCCGCCGCGATGGCGTTCATCAGGAGCTCGCCGCTGCCCGCGCCCTGGTTGGCCGCGGTGATCTTGGAGGCGAGGAAGAGACCGCCGATGGCCGCGAAGGTGCCGGAGATGGCGTAGATCGAGGTGCGGATCATCACGACGTTGATGCCGGCGCGGCGGGAGGCCTCGATGGAGCCGCCGAGCGCGAAGACCTTGCGGCCGTACGCGGTGCGCCGGAGGACGAAGTCGGTGAGGACCAGGACCGCCAGGAAGAGCACCACCGCGAGCGGGAGGCCCTTGTACTGGTTGTAGACGGCGGCGGCGCCGACGGCCGGGACGGCGAGCAGCACCGTGCGCAGCACGATCTCGCTGAAGGGACGCGAGGGCACCCCGGCGGCCTCGCGGCGCCGGCTGTCCAGGAGCGAGGTGAGGAAGAACGCCGCCACCGCGATCACGGCCAGGCCGTAGGCAGCCGCCACATCGCTGAAGTAGTAGCTGGTCAGCTTGGCGACCAGCCCCTCGGAGTCCAGGTTGATCGTGCC
Source organism: Streptomyces sp. YS-3 (assembly GCF_045257485.1). Classification (NCBI taxonomy): domain Bacteria; kingdom Bacillati; phylum Actinomycetota; class Actinomycetes; order Kitasatosporales; family Streptomycetaceae; genus Streptomyces; species Streptomyces sp. YS-3. The sequence continues at coordinate 6,735 of NZ_JBJHPC010000326.1, forward strand.
GTTGCTGCCGAGGACCTGGAGCATGAAGCCGTTCCAGAACAGCAGACCGGCCAGGGTCACGGCGAACGCGGGCACGCCGATCCGGGCGAAGACGAAGCCGTGGATGGCACCGGCCACCGTGCCGGTGAGGATCGCCAGGACCAGGGCCAGCCACTCGGCCATGCCGTGGGTGACGTTGAGCACCGCGAAGGTGGCGCCCGCGACACCGCTGACCGAGCCGACCGACAGGTCGATCTCCCCGAGCAGCAGGACGAAGACGATGCCGGTGGCGATCATGCCCGTGCCGACCATGGCGACCGAGATGTCGGAGAGGTTGCCGGCGGTCAGGAAGTTCGAGTTCAGGCTCTGGAAGATCGCCATGATGACGATCAGGCCGACGACGACCGGCAGCGACCCGAGGTCGCCCGCCTTCATCTTGCGCTTGAACTCGGACAGGTAGCCCGCGAAGCCCTGCTCGCGCACGAGCAGACGGGGGTCGACGGCCGTGACCGCCTCGTCCGCGGCCGGCGGCGCGTCCACGGGGGCCTCGTGCGGCTTGTCGAGGTGGATGGGGGCGGTCGGGTCGGCCGCCTCGGCCTTGTCCACGGGGGAGGTCTTGTCGGTGTTCACTTCTGAACCTCCGCGTTGCGCGCCGCACGGCGGGTCACGGCGTTGTCCGTGGCGCCGGTGATGGCGGAGATGATCTCTTCCTGCGAGGTGGTCTTGACCTCGAAGACGCCGTTGTTGCGGCCCAGGCGCAGCACGGCGACCTTGTCCGCGACGGCCTTCACATCGGCCATGTTGTGGCTGATGAGGATGACGGCGTGGCCGCGCTCGCGCAGCCGCTCGACCAGGTCGAGGACCTGCGCGGTCTGCTCGACGCCGAGGGCCGCGGTCGGCTCGTCGAGGATGACGAGCTTGGGCTCGCCGAGCATCGAGCGGGCGATGGCGACGGTCTGGCGCTGGCCGCCGGAGAGCGAGGCGATCGGGATGCGGACGCTCGGGATGCGGATCGAGAGCGTGGTGAGCAGCTCGCGGGAGCGGCGCTCCATCTCGACCTCGTCGAGGATGCCGCGCTTGCGCAGCTCCCGGCCGAGGTAGAGGTTGCCGACGACGTCGATGTTGTCGCAGAGCGCGAGGTCCTGGTAGACGGTCGCGATGCCGAGCGCCTGGGCGTCGTGCGGCTTGTTGATCTGTACACCGCGGCCCTCCCACTCGATGACGCCGTCATCGATGGGGTGCACACCCGCGATCGTCTTGACCAGCGTGGACTTTCCGGCTCCGTTGTCGCCCACCAGGGCGACCACTTCACCGGCGTGGACCTCAAGCTCTACGTCGGTGAGCGCCTGAACGGCACCGAACCGCTTGGAGACCCCGCGCAACGCCAGCACGGGCGTAGCGGACACGTGAACCATCTCCTTCGCCGCCTGACCGGCGGGGATGCCGCGCCCGAGGAGGAGGGCGCGGAGGTTTGAGCAGAAGAGAACGAGGAGGAGAAGCGTTCCGTCCGGCGCCCCGCCCGATAGCGGGGGCTGAGAAGGAGGGCAGGGCGCCGGACGGAACGCTTCTCCTCCTCGTTCTCTTCTGCTCAAACC
>NZ_JBJHPC010000327.1:0-8305 GCF_045257485.1 Streptomyces sp. YS-3
TCCTCGATGTTGACCCCGGCGCGGCCCGCGTCGGCGAAGATCCGGGCCAGCTCGCCGGGCTGGTCGCTGATGAGCACCGCGACGACCTCGTACGCCGTGGGGGCGGTGCCGTGCTTGCCGGGGACGCGCTCACGGCCGGCGTTGCCGCGCCGCAGCACGTCCTCGACGCCCGCCGCGCCGCCGCGCCGCTTCTCCTCGTCGGCGGACTCCAGGGAGCGCAGTGCCCGTACGGTCTCGTCCAGGTCGGTGGCGATGCCGGCCAGGACGTCGGCGACCGGGCCCGGGTTGGCGGAGAGGATCTCCACCCACATCCGCGGGTCGGAGGCGGCGATCCGGGTGACGTCGCGGATGCCCTGCCCGCACAGCCGTACCGCCGTCTCGTCGGCCTCCCGCAGCCGGGCCGCGACCATGGACGACACCAGCTGGGGGGTGTGCGAGACGAGCGCGACCGCGCGGTCGTGGGCGTCGGCGTCCATCACCACGGGCACCGCGCGGCAGAGCGCGACCAGCTCCAGGGCGAGGTTGAGCACCTCGGTGTCGGTGTCCCGGGTCAGGGTGAGCACCCAGGGGCGGCCCTCGAAGAGGTCGGCGGTGGCGGCGAGCGGGCCGGAGCGCTCCTTGCCGGACATCGGGTGCGAACCGATGTAGGCGGTGAGGTCGCAGCCGAGCGCCTCCAGCTCGCGGCGCGGGCCGCCCTTGACGCTGGCGACGTCGATGTAGGCGCGGGCCGCGTCCGAGCGGATCGCCCGCGCCAGGGTGGCGGCGACATGGGCGGGCGGCACGGCCACGATCACCAGGTCCACCCGGCCCCCGGGCGCCTCGTCGGTCCCGGCGCCGAGCGCCGCCGCGGTGCGGGCCTGGTCCGGGTCGTGGTCGGCGAGGTGGACGGTGACGCCGCGTGCGGCGAGGGCCAGCGCGGCGGACGTACCGATCAGGCCGGTACCGATGACGAGTGCGGTCCTCACGGAGTGTTCCTTGCGAAGTGCGGCGGCTGCGCCGGGGCGGACGGGCGGGCTTGCCCGTTCAGCCTAGTCAAGCCGCGGGGGCGGTGGCCGCCGCCGGGAGGGGCGGTGCGGTAGAACGAGCCCATGATCTTCCATGTGGTGCCCGCCCCGGAGTGGGGCGCCGGACCGGGCCCGTACGCCCCGGCGTCCCTCGCCTCCGAGGGCTTCGTCCACTGCTCGGCCGACCGCGCCGCCGCGCTGGTGGCGGCGAACGCCCACTACGCCCGCTACCCCGACGGCGCACAAGCGCCCGGTCCGCTCCTGCTGCTGGGGATCGACCCGGCGCGGCTGGCGGCCGAGGTGCGCTGGGAGGGGGCGTTCCCCCATGTGTACGGGCCGGTCGAGCGGGAGGCCGTGGTGGAGGTGGCGGAGCTGCGCCGGGACGAGGGCGGATGGGTTGCGCCATAGGGCGTACGGCACGCGCGCGTCACGGAATTCGACGCCGGGTTGCACCAGGATGCTGCCCATGACGACGCCAACCTCCCGCCGCGCGGTGCTCGCGGTGGCCGCGGGCACGGCCGCGCTGGCCGGCTGCGGCAGCAGCGACGACAAGGGCAGCGGTACGGGCGCGACGCCCACCGGTACCGCGACCTCTCCCCCGGTCGCGTTCGCCCCCGAGACCCCGCACGCGTCCTCCGCGTCCCCCGGCGGGGGCGTACTGGGCAGGACGGCGGACATCCCGGTCGGCGGCGGCAAGGTCTTCGCGGACCGCAAGGTCGTGGTCACCCAGCCGGAGGCGGGCACCTTCAAGGCGTTCTCGGCGGTCTGCACCCACCAGGGCTGCACGGTCAAGGACGTCTCGGGCGGGACGATCAACTGCCCCTGCCACGGCAGCAAGTACCGTGTGGCCGACGCCTCGGTGGCGGCGGGACCGGCGCCCCGGCCGCTCGCGGCCGAGCGGATCACCGTCGAAAACGGTTCGATCCGGCTGGCCTGACCGGCCACAATCGGCGGATGACACCGCCCGAGGAGCTGGTCCGCGACCACACCGTGTACGCCTGTGTGACGGGGTCGCGCGCCTTCGGCCTGGCCACATCGGCGAGCGACACCGACCGCCGGGGTGTCTACGTGGCCCCGACCCCGCTCTTCTGGCGCTTCGAGAAGCCGCCGACGCATGTGGAGGGCCCGGCCGAGGAGCAGTTCAGCTGGGAGCTGGAACGCTTCTGCGAACTGGCCCTGCGCGCCAATCCGACCGTCCTGGAGTGCCTGCACTCACCGCTCGTGGAGCGGGTCGACGACACCGGGCGGGAGCTTCTCTCGCTGCGCGAGGCCTTCCTCTCCCGCCACACCCACACCACGTTCACCGCCTATGCGCTCAGCCAGTACAGGAAGCTGGAGGCCGACGTACGCCGCCACGGCGCCCCGCGCTGGAAGCACGCGATGCATCTGGTGCGCCTCATGACGGCCTGCCGCGATCTGCTGCGCACCGGTGTCCTGGTGGTCGACGTGGGCCCCGACCGCGACCGCCTCCTGGCCGTCAGACGCGGCGAGGTCCCCTGGGCCGAGGTCGAGGCCTGGATGGCCCGCCTCGACGAGGAGAGCGCCCGGGCCGTGTCCCGCACCCCGCTCCCCGAGGTCCCGGACACGGCCCGGGTGGCGGACTTCCTGTTCCGGGTGCGCCGGGACTCGGCGCTGGGGCCGTACCCGCACGACGGGGCCGCGCGGCGCCCCGTGTCCGGCGTCCCGGGGCGGTAGCGCACGCTCCCGGTCCCTGGTCAGGAATCCCAGAGCGCCCCGAGGGTCAGCAGTTCGCTCCGGTACTCGATGCGCTCCGCCCACTCCTTCGGCCAGGCGGCGGCTCCCAGGTGGGCACCGGCGAAGGCACCGGTCAGACAGGCTATGGAGTCCGAGTCGCCCTTGGTGCAGGCCGCCCGGCGCAGCGCGGTCAGCGGGGCGTCCGGGAAGAGCAGGAAGCAGACCAGCGCCGTGGCCAGGGCCTCCTCGGCCACCCAGCCGTCGCCCGTCTCCAGGCACGGGTCCGTCTCCGGCGAGGGGTTGCGCAGGGCCTTCAGGACCCGGTCCAGGGCGTCCAGGCACTCGTCCCAGCCGCGCGCCATGAACGCCGCGGGCGTCTCGTCGTGGGCGCGGGTCCACAGGTCGCCCAGCCAGCGGTCGTGGTAGCGGGTGCGGTTCTCGTACGCGTACGAACGCAACTGGCCGACCAGGCCCACCGGGTCCGCGCCCTGGGCCAGCAGGAAGACCGCCCGGGCGGTGAGGTCGCTGGCCGCCAGGGCCGTGGGATGGCCGTGGGTCAGGGCCGACTGGAGCTGCGCGGCGCCCGCTCGCTGCTCCTCGCTCAGACCGGGCACCAGGCCGACCGGGGCCACCCGCATGTTCGCGCCGCAGCCCTTGGAGCCGAGCTGGCTCGCCTGCTGCCAGGGCAGTTCGCTGTCGAGCAGCCCGCAGGCGACCATGCAGGTGCGGCCGGGGGCCCGGTTGTTCTCCGGGGAGTGGTACCACCGGACGAACCCCTCGCGCACCGGCCGCTCCAGGCGGCGCGGGCCGAGCAGGCCGCGGTCCATGGCGGCCCGGATGCCCTCGCCGACCGCCAGCGTCATCTGGGTGTCGTCGGTGACGACCGCCGGGGTCGGCAGCCGCATCTCCCGCCAGGGACCGCACTTGGCGAGGATCGCGGGCACGCCGACGAACTCGGTCGGGAAGCCCAGCGCGTCCCCGAGCGCGAGCCCGATCAGCGCGCCCGTCGCCGCCTGCTTCGCCCGGCTGTTCACGCGAGTGGTCATGAGGGTCGTCCTTCCGGCCGCAGGAGCGGGGGGTGCAGCGCGGTCGCCGCGCCCGCCCGGTACAGCGCGGCCGGCTTGCCCCGGCCGCCGGTCAGACGCGCGGCGCCCGCTACCGGCTCGACGAAGCCCGGTGTGGCGAGGACCTTGCGTCGGAAGTTCGGGCGGTCCAGGGCGGTCCCCCACACCGTCTCGTAGACCTGCCGGAGCTCGCCGAGGGTGAACTCGGGCGGGCAGAAGGCGGTGGCCAGGCAGGTGTACTCCAGCTTGGCGCCGATCCGCTCGCGCGCGTCGGCGACGATCCGCTCGTGGTCGAAGGCGAGGCCCTCGTACGCCCCGAACGGCACCCACTGCGCGTGCGCCGCGTCGCCGCCGCCGTGCGGCTCCGGGAGATCCGGTACGAGCGCGGTGTACGCGACCGAGACCACCCGCATCCGGGGGTCGCGGCCGGGGTCGCTGTAGGTGCGCAACTGCTCCAGGTGCAGGCCCGCGACCACCTCGTCCGACAGCCCGGTCTCCTCGGCCAGTTCGCGCCGCGCCGCCTGCCCGGCGCTCTCGCGGGGCAGCACGAAACCGCCCGGCAGCGCCCATTCGCCCTGGTAGGGCTCCTCGCCGCGCCGGATCAGCAGGAGGTGCAGACCGCCGTCGCGGACCGTGCAGACCGCGAGGTCGACGGTGACGGCGAACGGTTCGAAGGCGTACGGGTCGTAGCCCTCCGGCGCCCTGGCCGGGCCCGCGGCGCTCACCACCGGCCCCCGGGCGGGCCGTCCAGGTCCCAGCTCGCGCCCAGGAAGGTGTCGACCGCGTCGACGGCGGCGCCCAGCGGCCCGCCGGGGCCCGTGCCCCGCAGCACCACCTTGCGCCCCCGCGCGGGCAGGCCCCCGTCCTGCGGGCCCGCGAGCAGCCACAGATGGCGCTCGGCGCGGGCGGTCGCCGCCGCGCAGAAGAGCACCGGCGCCCCCGTGCGCGCCGCCTGCTCCTCCCGCGCCCGCTCGCACCGGGGCACCCACCGGGTGCCCGCCCAGACCCCGCCGCGCCGCTGGTAGTGCTCGGCCAGCGAGCGGGCCAGGGTGGTGGCGGCCGGGTCGGCGCCGAGCACCGCGACCCGGCGGGTGAGCCAGGCCCGTACCGGCTGCTCCAGGAAGTCCCAGCACCCCACCGGGTCCTTGCGCACGGCGGCGGCGGAGACCGGGAAGAGCGCGTGCTCGGGGTCGACGCACACATGCTCGGCGCGGAAGGCCCGGGCGAGGCGGTCCCCGTGCCGCTCGGAGGTGAAGACCGCGTCCACGCGCCCCCGGGCACGCACGGCGCGGACCGACCGGACGACGCGGGCGCGCGGATGGACCTCGGCCATCCAACGCGCCCGCGTCCGGGCCGCCACGAGTTCCCCGGCCGCCGTGCACACCATCACGGTCAGCGCCTCGCAGCGGTCCTCGGCGGTCCGGACGAGGTGGTGGTGGCCCGCGTGCGGCGGGCAGAACGTGCCGATCACCAGACCGTGCCCGTACCGCTCCACCGCCGCCACCCCCTCCCGTCGCACCGTCGCTTTTTAATAGTCATGATGACTATAAAGGCGCGAAGGGGCCGCGCACAACGGGCATGCGCGGGTATTCGGCGGGGCGCACGGCGTACGCGCGGGCGCCCGTGCACAGCGGCGAGCCCGGCCCCCGTCGGTCAGGGGCCGGGCTCGGTACCGGGATGCGGGGAGCGGCTACAGGCCGACCTCGCGCATCAGCATGCCGACCTCGGTGTTGGTGAGGCGGCGCAGCCAGCCGGACTTCTGGTCGCCGAGCGCGATCGGGCCGAAGGAGACCCGGACCAGCTTCTCGACGGGGAAGCCGGCCTCCGCCATCATGCGGCGCACGATGTGCTTGCGGCCCTCGTGGAGCTCGATCTCCACCAGGTAGTTCTTGCCGGTCTGCTGCACGACCCGGAAGGCGTCCGCGCGCGCGTAGCCGTCCTCCAGCTGGATGCCCTCCTTGAGCCGCTTGCCGATCTCGCGCGGCAGCGGGCCCGTGATGGCGGCCAGATAGGTCTTCTTCACGCCGTACTTGGGGTGCGTGAGACGGTGGGCCAGCTCGCCGTGGTTGGTGAGCAGGATGATGCCCTCGGTCTCGGTGTCGAGCCGGCCGACGTGGAAGAGACGGGTCTCACGGTTGGTCACGTAGTCGCCCAGGCACTGGCGGCCGTCCGGGTCCTCCATGGTGGAGACGACACCGGCGGGCTTGTTCAGCGCGAAGAACAGGTGCGACTGGGTGGCGACCGTCAGGCCGTCCACCTTGATCTCGTCGCGCTCCGGGTCGACACGCTTGCCCTGCTCAAGGACGATCTCGCCGTTGACCTCGACGCGGGCCTGCTCGATCAGCTCCTCGCAGGCGCGGCGCGAGCCCATGCCGGCGCGGGCGAGCACCTTCTGCAGCCGCTCGCCCTCCTGCTCGGCGCCGGGGAAGGTCTTCGGGGTCCTGATCTCCGGCTTGTCCGCGTACCGGTCGCGGTTGCGCTGCTCGATCTTCGCGTCGAGCTCGCGCGGGCGGGCCTGCCCCATCCGCTGCCCGTGCGGGCCGCGGCGCACCGGGGTGCCGCCCTGGGGCGCCTTGGGGCCGCCCTTGGCGCCACCGCGCGCGGCGGCACCACGGCCACCGCGGGGGGCGTCACCCCTGCTGTCGGAGCCGCCCACGTCGTAGGTGCGCTCCTCGGGGCGGAGCGGGCGCGGCTTGCCGCTGCCGCTCTGGCGCGGGCCGCCACCCTGACGCTGGCCGCCGCCCTGGCGCTGGCCGTCCCGGCCACCGCCCGCGCCGCCGCGGCCGGCGCCGCTCCGGCCGCCACCGCCGCTGCTGCCGCGGCTGCCGCTGTTGCCACCACGGCTCCCGCCGTTGTTTCCGCTGCTGTTACTGCCGCTGCTTCGCATCAAATTTCCGTCTTGTCGTCTGCTGGGGTTTCCGGGGCGTCGGGCGCGTCCGGATCGAACGACGGCACACCCTCCAGGGTCTCGGCCTCGATCGCGTCCGCCTCCGGAAGGAAGGGTGCGAGCTCCGGGAGCTCGTCCAGACCGCGCAGGCCCATCCGCTCAAGAAAGTAGTTCGTCGTCCTGTACAGGATCGCACCTGTTTCGGGTTCCGTGCCCGCCTCGTCGACCAGACCGCGCTGGAGCAGGGTCCGCATGACCCCGTCGCAGTTCACTCCGCGCACCGCCGAGACCCGGGACCGGCTCACCGGCTGGCGGTACGCGACCACCGCCAGGGTCTCCAGGGCCGCCTGGGTGAGCCGCGCCTGCTGCCCGTCCAGGACGAAGCCCTCGACGGCCGGGGCGTACTCGGCCCGGCTGTAGAACCGCCAGCCGCCCGCCACGAGCCGCAGCTCGAAGCCGCGGCCCTGGACGGTGTACTCGTCGGCCAGCTCGCGCAGCGCGTCCGCCACGACCCGCCGGGGCCGTTCCAGCACCTTCGCCAGGTGCTCCTCGGTGGCCGGCTCGTCCACGACCATGAGGACGGCCTCCAGGGCGGGCTTGAGCGCGAGCTCGTCTCCCGGCGCCTCGGGGGATTCCTGGATCACGCCGTCTCCACCTCCACGACTCGGTCGAACTCGTCCGTGACGGCGGCCCGGGCCCCGTCGCCGCCGCTCCAGCGCACCATCAGCTCACCCAGCGCCTCGTCCTGGTCCAGCACCACGGCCTTCTCGCGGTACAGCTCCAGCAGGGCCAGGAAGCGGGCGACGACCGTGAGGGTGTCGGGCGCGTCCAGGGTCAGCTCCCGGAAGCTGGCGTCCCCGGCCTCCCGCAGCATCGCCACCACGACGGCCGCCTGCTCCTGTACGGAGACGAGGGGCGCGTGGATGTGGTCGACGTACACCTGGGGCGCGGCCTTCGGCTGCATGGCCTTGACCGCCAGCTTGGCGAACCCGTCGGGGCCGATGCTGATGACGACCTCGGGCAGCAGCTCGGCGTGGTGCGCCTCCAGCCCGACGGTACGGGGGTACCGGCGCGCCTCGCTGTCGAGCCGCTCGCTGAAGATGTCCGCGATCCGCTTGTACGCGCGGTACTGCAGCAGCCGCGCGAACAGCAGGTCGCGGGCCTCCAGGAGCGCGAGGTCGGCCTCGTCCTCGACCTCGGCGGCGGGCAGCAGCCGGGCCGCCTTGAGGTCGAGCAGGGTGGCGGCGACGACGAGGAACTCGGTGGTCTGATCGAGGTCCCAGTCCGCGCCCATGGCCCGGATGTGGGCCATGAACTCATCGGTCACCTTGGAGAGCGCGACCTCGGTGACGTCCATCTTGTGCTTGGAGATGAGCTGGAGCAGCAGGTCGAAGGGCCCCTCGAAGTTGACGAGCCGCACGGTGAACCGCCCGTCGGGGGGCCTGACGGCCTCGTCCGGTGCCTTCTCCGGGGGCGCGGGGAACTGCTCGGCCGGCCCCGGGCGGTCCGCTGCCGCCGACGAGGGATCAGGCGCCTCTTCGGAGGCGGAGGCGAAGCCAGAGGCGGAAGCGGGGTCCGGGGGCGCGGCCTCCGGGAGACCTTCCTCGTCCCCCGCCGGCCCCGGACCCGGCTCCGGCACCCGAAGGGTTCCGGGA
>NZ_JBJHPC010000328.1:0-8296 GCF_045257485.1 Streptomyces sp. YS-3
GCGCCGCCGGGGGGCGGGCGGCGGCCCGCCGTGAGGGGCGGCGAGAGCCGTCCGCCCCGGGGCACCGAGGACGCTACGCGCGCGGAATCGCGGCGTGCAATACCCGACGGCCGAATCCGGCCGCCCGGTCTTTGGTCCGCCACGCGCACGCACGTTATCGCGCCTCGTCCGGCCGCACCCCGAAATTCGTCCACGGGTCAACGTTTTCAGCCGTGTTCGGGCAATGGCATTGCCCCTTCCGCGCCGGGGCGAGCATCTTTGTGTCCGGCCGCGACGAGAACCCGTCACGGGACACACATTTCCTCCGTCCCCACGGGTGCCCTCGGGAGCGGGCTGGTCTATGTTGCAGATGTTGTGAGTTGACGTCGGCCCCGCAGAAGGCCCACGGTGCGTCGCCCACCCGAGCCGAACGTCGAGCCGTACGTCCCGGCCAGTGAAAGGGACAGCGCATGCCGAACGCCCTCCACGCATCGGCCTCCTCGGAGCAGCTGGGTCCGATCCCCCGGGAGCTCGCCTCCATCATGTGGCCCGAACTCCCGCCACTGCTCGACGAGATCAAGGCCGAGGTCGTCCGCGCGTACCCGGAGTTCGCGGAGGTCTTCGCGGGTCCGCACGGGCGGTTCGTGCACTCGGCGATCGAGCAGAGCCTGACCATCTTCGTGGACCAGGTGGTGCGGCCCTCGGTGCCCTCGCCGCTGCGGGACGAGATGATCCGTACGTTCGGCCGGTTCGCCGCGTCCCAGGGCGGCAGTCTGGACACCCTGCGCGGCACCTTCCGGGTCGGCGCCCGGGTGGCGCTGCGCCACACCAAGAAGCTGGGCAAGCGCTACAACCTCTCCCCCGTCTTCATGCTGTCCTTCGCCGACACCCTCTTCGCCTATATGGACCAGTTGGAGGCGCTGGCGAGCGAGGGCTACCTCCAGGCCAGATCGTCGGCCGAGGACGACCGGGACGAGCTGCGCCGGAAGATCCTGCGGCTGATCGTCTCCGGCAGCGGCGCCCCCCGGTCCACCCTGGTGGAGCTGGCCGAACGGGCGGGCTGGCAGCTCCCGGAGGAGCTGACCCCGGTCGCGCTGAGCGCCGGCGCCCATCCCGCCCGTACCGCCCTGCACGGCGATGTGCTCATGGACCTCGCGGACCCGCAGCCGTATCTGCTGGTGCCGGGCGCGCTGCACGCGGAGCGCCACGCGTCCCTGGTCCGGGCGCTCGGCGGGGCGCGCGCGGCGGCGGGTCCCACGGTGGGGACGGCCGGGGCGGCCGACTCGCTGCGCTGGGCCCGCCAGGCGCTGGGTCTGGCACTGTCCGGGGTGATCACCGAGGCGCCGGTCGTGCACAGCGCCGACCATCTGGTCACCCTGCTGCTGATGTCGGACCCGGCGCTTCTGGAACTGCTGGCCGCCCGGGAACTGGCCCCCCTCCAGGGCCACACGGAGACCCGCCGCGAACGCCTGACCGAGACGTTGCGGGCCTGGCTCGCCACCCGGGGCACCGCCGCCCAGATCGGCGAGGTGCTGCACATCCACCCGCAGACCGTCCGCTACCGCATGCGCAACCTCGACGCGGCCTTCGGACCCCGGCTGGCCGACCCGGAGCGGCGCTTCGCCACCGAGATCGTGCTGCGCGCGATGCGGCTGCGCGAGCGGGCCGGCCCCTTACCGGACTCCTCGGTCACTCCCGCCCGTACAGCTCCTCGATCTCGCGGGCGTACACGGCGGCCACCGCCCGCCGCCTGACCTTGAGGGACGGGCTCAGCAACCCGTTCTCCTCGGTGAACTCCCCCGCCACCAGCCGGAACCGGCGGATCGACTCGGCGCGCGAGACCGCCGCGTTGGCGTGGTCCACGGCGTTCTGCACCTCCGCGATGAGCTCCTCGTCGTCCACGAGTTCCCCGGCCGGGGTGTCCACGGGCCGCCCGCGCACCGCCAGCCAGTGCTCCAGCGCCTGCGGGTCGAGGGTGACCAGCGCGGCGACGTACGAGCGGTTGTCGCCCACCACCAGGCACTGGCCGACCGGCGGGCGGCTGCGCAGCCGGTCCTCCAGGACACTGGGCGAGACGTTCTTGCCGCCGGAGGTGACCAGGATGTCCTTCTTGCGGCCGGTGATGGTGAGGTAGCCGTCGTCGTCGAACCGGCCGAGGTCACCGGTCGCGAACCAGCCGCCGTCCAGGGCGGCTTCGGTGGCCGCCGTGTCGTTCCAGTAGCCGCCGAAGACGATCGGCCCCTTGACCAGGACCTCCCCGTCGTCGGCGATCCGTACCGAGGTGCCGGGCACGGGCAGGCCGACCGTGCCGGGGCGCGGGCCGAGCGGTGGGGTGATGACGGCGGCGGCGGAGGTCTCGGTGAGGCCGTAACCCTCGTGGACGAGGATGCCGGCGGAGTAGAAGAAGAGACTCAGCTCGCGGTCGAGGGGCGAGCCGCCACTGATGGCGTGCCGCAGCCGGCCGCCGAGCTCCTTGCGGACGCGCCGGTAGACCAGCAGGTCGTAGAGGCCCCGGGCGAGCCGGAGCGCGGGGCCGGGGCCTCGTCCCCTGCCTCGGAGGCGGTCGAGGGCCGCCTCGCCGTAGCGGACGGCGGTCCGGTGGGCGCGGTCGAAGGAGGCGGCGCGCCCCATGCGCTCGGCGGTGGCCCGGCCGGTGTCGTGGATCTTCTCGAAGAGATAGGGCACGCCGACGATGAACGTAGGCCTGAACTCCCTCAGCTGCGGCCGGAGTTCGTCGGGTTTGACGCTCGGCCAGTGGCCTATCTCGATACGGGCCAGCAGACAGCCGATCTGGAGGCTGCGGGCGAGGATGTGGGCGAGCGGCAGGAAGAGCAGGGTGGAGGCGGGCCGGCCGCCGTCCGCGCGGAAGAAGGGGTGGGCGAGCTCGGCGGTGTTGGCGGCCTCGGCGTAGAGGTTGCCGTGGGTGAGCACACAGCCCTTCGGCTTCCCGGTGGTGCCGGAGGTGTAGCAGAGGGTGGCGAGGGTGTCGGGTCCCAGCGCGGCGCGCCGCTTGCCGAGCTCCTCGTCGCTCACGCCCCGTCCCAGGACGGCGAGTTGGGCCAGGGCGCCGTCGTCGATGACGAAGACCCGGCGGCCCTCGGTGGCCGCTCCGGCTGTCCGTACCTCGGCGCCGCTCTCCGCGATCAGCGTCCCGGCGCCCGAGTCGGCGAGGATCCAGTCGATCTGCTCGGCCGAGGAGGTGGCGTAGACGGGTACGCTCACACCGCCCGCCGCCCAGATCGCGAAGTCCAGGACGGCCCACTCGTACCGGGTGCGTGACATCAGGGCGACGCGCCCGCCGGGTTCGAGGCCCGAGGCCATCAACCCCTTGGCGGTGTCGGCGACTTCCCGGGCGAAGGCGGCGGCGGTGACCGGCTGCCAGCGTCCGCCGCGTCTGCGGCGCAGCGCCACCGCGTCCGGCGCCTCGGCGGCGTTGGTGAACGGGATGTCGGCGACGCTGCCCGCCCCGGGGGCGGCGAGCGGGGCGACCCGTACCTCGCGCACCTCACCGCCCTCGCGCACGAGCTCCACCCGGGCCCCGCCGGTGGGGTCACCGCGCCGGACGGCCGTCCTCAGATCCTTCCGTACGCCCATGCGTCGACTCCTCTGCTCGGCTCGGGGCGGAGTGGTACGGAGCACCTACCGGTGGTACGAGAGATGACTGACCCGCCAACTTACCGCCGCGTAACCAGAAATCAATCCCACCGGATGCACCGGGGCGGACTGGCGGAACGGCGGCGGTGCCCGTCGAGGCGCCCGGGACGGCCGGCGCGCCCCTCCCGGCCGGGCCCTCCCGCGCTCACCCGCACGGCCCACACCGCATGCGCCCCACCTGCGGCGGTGTGAGGCTGCCAGGGTGAGCACCGCCAGCGACACCGCGCCCCCGGCAGCCGCCGCGCCGCCCGTGCTGGACGTCCGCCGGCGGAACATCGTGTTCGGCACGATCATGCTCGGGATGCTGCTGGCCGCGCTGGACCAGACGATCGTGGGCACCGCGCTGCCGACGATCGTCTCGGACCTCGGCGGCGCCGCGCACATGTCCTGGGTGGTCACCTCCTACCTCCTCGCGGAGACCGTCGCGACGGCGCTGGTCGGCAAGTTCGGCGACCTCTTCGGCCGCAAGGTGGTCTTCCAGGTCTCGGCGGTCGTCTTCATCACCGGCTCGTTCCTGTGCGGCCTTGCCACCAACATGTCGCTGCTGATCGCCTGGCGGGCGCTCCAGGGCATCGGCGCCGGCGGGCTGATGGTCACCTCGATGGCGCTGATCGCGGATGTCATCCCGCTGCGCGAGCGCGGCAAGTACCAGGGCGCGATCGGCGCGGTGTTCGGCGTCTCCACCGTCATCGGGCCGCTGCTGGGCGGACTCTTCACCGACCATCTGAGCTGGCGCTGGGCGTTCTATGTGAACGTGCCCATCGCGGTCCTGGTGGTCGTCGCCGCCGCCCGCACGATCCCCTCGATCCGCTCGGCCGCCAAGCCGGTCGTCGACTACTTGGGCATCGGGCTCGTCGCGGCCGGGGCGAGCGCCCTGATCCTGGCGACGAGCTGGGGCGGCAACGAGTACGCCTGGTCCTCACCGACCGTCCTCGCCCTCTTCGCGGGCGGGGTGGCCGCGCTGGCCCTGTTCTGCTGGGCGGAGACCCGGGCCGCCGAACCGATGCTGCCGATGCGGCTGTTCCGCAACCCCGTCTTCACGGTCTGCTCGGTCCTCAGCTTCATCGTGGGCTTCGCGATGCTGGGCGCGATGACGTTCCTGCCGACCTACCTCCAGTACGTGGACGGCGACTCCGCGACCGTCTCGGGCGTCCGCACCCTGCCGATGGTGGTCGGGCTGCTGATCGCCTCGGTGTTCAGCGGCACCGTGGTGAGCAGGACCGGGCAGTACCGGATCTTCCCCATCGCGGGCGCCCTGGTGATGGGCGTGGGGCTCTACCTCCTCTCGCTGATGGGCCCGGACAGCGGCGCCTGGCTCGAATCGCTGTACATGTTCGTCCTCGGCATCGGCATCGGCCTGTGCATGCAGGTCCTCACCATCGCCGTGCAGAACACCGTCGACTACGCCGACCTCGGCACCGCCACCTCCGGGGTGACCTTCTTCCGTACGCTGGGCAGCTCCTTCGGCACCGCGGTCTTCGGCACCATCTACGCCAACACCCTCAAGACCAACCTGACGGACGGGATCGCCGCCGCCGCGCGGACGGGCGGGGCGGACCCGGCGGCGATCGCCCGGGCCGCGCAGTCCCCCGAGGGCCTGAAGTCGCTGCCCCCGGCGGCGGCCGAGCCGATCGTCCAGGCGTACGCCGACTCCCTGCACACCGTGTTCCTGTGGACCGTGCCGGTGGCCGCCCTGGGCTTCCTCGTGGCGCTCTTCCTCAAGCAGGTCGAGCTGCGCGACACCGCCCGCTCCTCCTCCACCGACATGGGCGAGGGCTTCGCGCAGCCGTCGGCCGGTGACTCGCAGAAGCTCCTGGAGCTGTCCGTCGGCAGGATCGTCCGCGGTGCGGGCGTCGACACCGCCCGCCATATCGTGACCCGCTCCGACTCGCGGCTCGACATCGCGGGCGCCTGGGCGGTGATGCAGGTGGAGCTGTTCACCAGGATGGTCGGGCACGCGCGCCTCGGCCTGATCGCGGGCCGCCGCCACCTGCCGCCGGAGGTGCTGGTGCCGGTCTTCGAGCGGATGGTCGACGAGGGGTTCCTGACCCGCGAGGGCGCCTACTTCTCGCTCACCGGCGCGGGCCGCCGCGAGGTCGACGCGATCAGCGCGGCCTGGTCCACCTGGCTCAACGAGCAGCTGGAGCGGGACCGGGGGCGCCCGCGCAGCGCCGAGCTGCGGGCCGCCGCCGACACCATCGCCAAGCGGCTGCTCGCCGAGGACCTGGCGAGCGGCCTGCCCCCGGCCGAGCGCGAGCCGGTGGGCGCGGCCAGGTCCTGACCCGGCCGCGCCCTAGCCCCGGTCCCGTCCCCGAGAACGAGGAGCTCCCGTGCCTCAGCCCGTATGCCCCCCGTGGCCGTCGTGGCCGCCGTGTCCGCCCGCGTGGTCGAACTTGAGCGCCTCGGCGGGCGCCACCACGAACGGCCGCATCATGCCCATGTCCTCGTGCTCCAGCAGATGGCAGTGGTACATGAACCGCCCGTACGCCCCGTCGAAGCGGCCGAGCACCCGCACCAGCTGCCCCGCGGGGACCCGGAAGACGTCCTTGTAACCGCGCTCGTTGGGGGCCGTCGGGATCACCCGGTTCGCGTCGAAGGCCACCGGCGTCCGGGTGCCGCCGAGCTTGGGGTCGAACCCGTCCACGGTGTACGCGTCGCGGCCCATCAGCTGGAAGTCGGCCAGGTGGATGTGCATCGGGTGGACGGGTCCGCCGAGGTTGAGGAAGCTCCACTGCTCGAAGGCGCCCTCGGCGACGGTGAACCCGAGGCCGTCGTTGAAGGTGCGGGAGATCCGCCGGTACGTCTTGACCGTGCCGTCGGCGCCCCGCAGCTGGATCACGCCGTCGGCCGCCTCGGCGGGGGCGTCGGCGACCTCCGCCATCTCCCAGATCTCCGGGTGTCCGCCGCCCCCCACGGTGCCGGGCGGGGTGAGCACGACCAGGCGGTGGCCGTGGTGCAGCTGCCCGTGCTCGTACCGCCGGAAGGAGCCGGAGAGCACCTGCGGCAGCGCGAAGTCGTCGCGCTCGTGGCACTCGCGGACCCGGAACTCCATGACGTGGGGATAGCGGACGTTGTTCACCGGGTCCGGCACCCCGGCGGGCTTGCCCGCTCCCTTGTTGACCAGGCGCAGCCGCCTGCCCGCCAGCTCCCGGAAGTCGACGAGCAGGTCCATGCGCTCGGCCGGCGCCACGGTCAGCGCGGGCAGCGCCGCGTCGAAGCCGACCGGAACCGGCGCGGGCAGCAGTCCGCCGTCGCTGCCGATCTGGTGGAGCACCCCGGGCACCGGGTTGTCGTCCTCGTCGAGGAGCACCAGGTCGTAGATGCGGGCGTTGGAGGCGTTGACGAGCCGGAAGCGGTACCAGGCGGCGTCGGTGTCGAGGTGGGGCCAGATGACGCCGTTGACCGTGGTGAACGGGCCGGTGAAGGGGGCCGAGACCGGCCGTCCCGTCTCGGCGTTCTTCGGGTCGACGACGATCGTCTTGTGCAGCAGCCGCCCGTCGAGCCGTCCGTCCTCGTCGGTGTCGAGGTTGCGGTCGATGAGGATCAGCGGGATCTCCCGCTTGCCGCGCGGCAGCCGCAGCGCGTCCTCCTCGTCGTCGCGCACCAGATACGTGCCGACGAGCCCGGCGTAGACGTTGAACCGGGTGATGTTCATGGCGTGGTCGTGGTACCACCACTGCACGGCCTGGTGGTCGTTGGGGTACTCGGCGAGCTGGGCGTCGCCCTCGCCCACCGCGTTGTCGGCCCAGCCGTCGTTGCCGCCGCCGGTCTGGGCTCCGTGCAGATGGGTGACGGTCCAGGCGGGCAGCGCCGCCACGTCCGCGCTGGGCTCGGTGCCCCCGCGGCCGGGTTCGGTGGTGGCGGGCGGGGTGCCCTGCGGGCGCAGCGGCACCTCGACGGCGGTGACCGGGTACTCGCTGCCGCGCGGCACCCGGTTGGTCCAGGCGATCCGTACGCGCTCCCCGCGCCGCACCTCGATGGTGGGGCCGGGCACGGTGCCGTCGTATCCCCACATCAGGGTGGGCGGCAGCTGGCTGTGCAGGCGCACCCAGGCGGGGCGCACGGCGATCTCGGTCTCCCGGCGCACCTCGCCCCCGGCGGGGCGCAGCACCTTCGGTACCGGTAAGCGATCGGTGTACGGGACGAGTTCGTCCCCGGCGATGTCGGACATGTTCTCCCCCTGATCCCGGCCATCGCGGCCGTTCGAGGGAGAAGACGCCGAAAGCCGCGATCCGGTTCAGCTCGTGAACACCGCGTCCAGATACACCCAGGCACCCTCGTAACGGACGAATCGGCTCCGCTCGTGCAGTGAGCCCTCGCCGCCGCCCTCGGTGTAATGGGCCCGGAAGGTGACCTCGCCGGTGGTGTGGAAGGCGGTGCCGTCCTCGGTGTCCAGGATCTCCAGCCGGGTCCAGCGCATCCCCGGGTCGAAGTCCACGGTGGCGGGCCGGTGGTCGGGGTGCCAGGTGCGCAGCAGATACGGCTCGTCGTGGACCGCGAAGGCGCTGAAGCGGGAGCGCATCAGGGCCTCGGCGGTGGGGGCCGCCTGCCCGGCGTGGTAGCGCCCGCAGCACTCGGCGTACGGCGCGGGGAGCCCGCAGGGGCACGCCTGGGGCGTCTTGGGGCGGGCGGGGCGGGAGGTGCGACGGGCCATGTCCCTATC
>NZ_JBJHPC010000329.1:0-8243 GCF_045257485.1 Streptomyces sp. YS-3
GGGCGGCGGCGGCGACGGCGGGCCCGAGGGCGGGCAGGGTCACCGTGCGCCACGCCGCGAGCCGGGAGGCGCCGAGGACCCGGGCGGCTTCCTCCTGGCGCGGGTCGAGCTGGGCCCAGAGGCCGCCGACGGTGCGGACGACGACGGCGTAGTTGAAGAAGACGTGGGCGAGCAGGATCGCCCACACCGTGGTGTCCAGCCGTACGCCCCACAGTTCGTCGAGCAGCCCGCCGCGGCCGAGCAGGGCGAGGAAGGCGGTGCCGACGACGACGGTGGGCAGCACGAACGGGACCGTGACCACGGCCCGCAGCAGGTGCCGGCCGGGGAAGTCCAGGCGCGCGAAGACGTACGCGCCGGGCAGTGCGATCAGCAGGGTGAGCGCGGTGGAGGCGAGCGCCTGCCAGGTGGTGAACCACAGCACGTGCCCGATGTCCGGCTCGGTGATCACCTCGATGATCCGGCCGAGCTGCCAGACGCCGTCGACGCGCAGCCCGCGGCCGACGATCGCGGCCACGGGCCAGGCGAAGAAGAGCCCGAAGAACGCGAGCGGCAGGGCCATCAGGCCGAGCCGCACCGCGTGCGCGCGCACCTTCGCCGCCCGGGGCGTACGGCTTACTTCAGCACGAGCGAGGACCACGTCTTGACCCACTGCTCACGGTTCTTGGCGATCTTCTCCGGAGCGACGTCGTGCGTCTCGGTGACCTTGGCGCCGAACCTGGTGAACAGCTCGGGCAGCTTGGCGTCCGGGAGGACCGGGTTCACGAACATGGTGAGCGGCATGTCCTCCTGGAACTTCTTGGAGATCAGGAAGTCGAGGAGGGCCTTGCCGCCCGCCTCGTTCCGGGCGCCCTTGAGCAGTCCGGCGAACTCGGTCTGGCGGAAGCAGGTGCCGGTGGCGACGCCGGTGGGGGCGTCGGCGGGCTGCGGCTTGGCGTAGAGGACCTCGACGGGCGGGCTGGAGGCGTAGGAGACGACCAGCGGGCGGTCGCCCTTGGCCTTCCTGCCGCCGGCCGAGCCGGAGAAGTCCTGGTTGTAGGCCTGCTCCCAGCCGTCGACGACCTTGACGCCGTTGGCCTTGAGCTTCTTCCAGTAGTCCTGCCAGCCCTGGTCGCCGTACTGCGCGGCGCTGCCGAGCAGGAAGCCGAGGCCGGGCGAGGAGGTCGCGGCGTTCTCGGTGACCAGCAGGTCCTTGTACTCGGGCTTGATCAGGTCGGCGAAGGAGCTCGGCGGGGTGAGCTTCTTGTCCGCGAAGTACTTCTTGTCGTAGTTGACGCAGATGTCGCCGGTGTCGACCGGGGTGACGCGGTGCTTGTCCTTGTCGAGCTGGACGGCCGCGGGGACGGCGGCCAGGCCCTTCGCCTCGTACGGGGTGAAGATCCCGTGGTCGAGGGCGCGCGAGAGCAGGGTGTTGTCGACGCCGAAGAACACGTCGCCGCGCGGGGAGCCCTTGGTGAGGATCTCCTGGTTGAGGGCCGCGCCCGCGTCGCCGCTCTTGAGGACCTTGACGGTGTAGCCGGTCCGGGCGGTGAACTCCTTGAGCACCGCGTCGGAGGCGGCGAACGAGTCGTGACTTACCAGGGTGACGGTCTTGGACTTGGTGGCGCCGTCGGCCTTGGGACTGTCGTCGTCCTTGCCGCCGCACGCGGCGAGCGCGCTGACCCCGACGGCGGCGGCGAGCGCGGTGGCCGCCATCTTCTTCGTACTGCGCATGGTGGTGATTCCTCCTGGAGTGACCAGGAAGAGACGCGGCCCTGCCCGCCGGGCGGCGGCGAGCAGGGCGCAACAGCTTGAGTGATGACCGAACTTCCTACCCAGAATGACCTGGGCGAGGTTCAGAGGGTCTGCGACCTGACGGTGTCGCACTCTCAGCGCTGTGGCGCTCCCCTGTCGGAATACAGATGTCGAGCTCTGCGGTTTTCGGGCTCAGACTACCTCTCGGACGCCGCGAGCTGTCCGCACGCTCCGTCGATCTCCTGGCCACGGGTGTCCCGGACGGTGACGGGCACCCCATGGGCCGCGATGGCCTCGACGAACGCCTTCTCGTCCTCGGGACGCGAGGCGGTCCACTTCGAGCCCGGCGTCGGGTTCAGCGGGATCAGGTTGACGTGGACCCGCTTGCCCTTGAGGAGGCGGCCGAGCAGGTCACCGCGCCAGGCCTGGTCGTTGATGTCGCGGATCAGTGCGTACTCGATCGAGATGCGGCGGCCGGACTTCTCCGCGTACTCCCACGCCGCGTCCAGGACCTCGCGGACCTTCCAGCGGGTGTTGACGGGCACCAGCGTGTCGCGCAGCTCGTCGTCCGGGGCGTGCAGCGAGACGGCGAGGCGGCACTTGAAGCCCTCGTCGGCGAAGCGGTGCATGGCGGGGACGAGGCCGACGGTGGAGACGGTGATGCCGCGCTGGGACAGGCCCAGGCCGTCGGGCTCGGGGTCGGTGAGGCGGCGGATGGCCCCGACGACCCGCTTGTAGTTGGCGAGCGGCTCGCCCATGCCCATGAAGACGATGTTCGACAGCCGGGCGGGGCCGCCGGGGACCTCGCCGTCGCGCAGCGCGCGCATGCCGTCGACGATCTGGTGCACGATCTCCGCGGTCGACAGATTGCGGTCCAGGCCCGCCTGGCCGGTCGCGCAGAACGGGCAGTTCATGCCGCAGCCGGCCTGCGAGGAGATGCACATGGTCACCCGGTCGGGGTAGCGCATCAGGACCGACTCCACCAGCGTCCCGTCGTGCAGGCGCCACAGCGTCTTGCGGGTGGTGTCGTCGTCGCACGAGATGTGCCGCACGACCGACATCAGGTCCGGCAGCAGCTCCTCCTGGAGCCGGGTGCGCGCCGCGGCGGGGATGTCCGTCCACTGGGCCGGGTCGTGCGCGTACCGCGCGAAGTAGTGCTGCGAGAGCTGCTTGGCGCGGAACGGCTTCTCGCCGATCGCGGCGACAGCCTCTTTCCGCTCGGCGGGCGAGAGGTCGGCGAGGTGCCGCGGCGGCTTCTTGGCTCCGCGGGGGGCGACGAAAGTGAGTTCTCCGGGCTTCGGCATGGTTCCTCAAGTGTCTCAGACATACGGAAAGGGGCCCGCCGTCCTGTGGACAACGAGCCCCCGACCGGTGAAAGCGCAGGTCAGCGTAGGGCGATGCGGCCTTTCAGCTGCCGACGAAGGCGACGAGCAGCAGCCACACCACCGGCGCCGTCGGCAGCAGGGAGTCCAGCCGGTCCATGATGCCGCCGTGGCCCGGCAGCAGCGTGCCCATGTCCTTGATGCCGAGATCCCGCTTGATCATCGACTCGCCGAGGTCGCCGAGCGTGGCGCTCGCCGCGACCGCGAGACCCAGCAGCAGGCCCTGCCACCACTGGCCGTCGTCGATGAGGAACTGCATGCACAGCGCGCCCGCCGCCATCGCGAACGTCACCGCGCCCACCAGACCCTCACGGGTCTTTCCGGGGCTGATGCGCGGCGCCAGCTTCGTCTTGCCGAAACGCCAGCCGATCGCGTACGCCCCGGTGTCGCTGACCACGGTCAGCAGCAGGAAGACGAAGACGCGCCACGGCCCGTCGTCGGCGCTCAGCATCATCGCCACGAACGTCGCCAGGAACGGCACGTAGAACGCGGCGAAGACACCGGCGGTGACGTCCCTGAGGTAGCCCTCGGGCTTCTCCGTCATCCGCCAGACCAGCACCGCGAGCGAGGTGAGCGCCATCGCCACCCAGGCGCCCTCGGCACCGCGCGCGTAGCCGGCGACGACCATCGCCGCGCCGCCCACCGCGAGCGGCACCAGCGGCACCTTGATGTCCTTGCGCTCGTCCAGCCGGGAGGCGAGCTCCCACAGGCCGACGACGACCGCCACCGCGATCACTCCGACGAAGACGGCCTTGACGACGAACAGCGACGCCAGGATCACCGCGCCGAGCCCGACGCCGACCCCTATCGCGGCCCGCAGGTCGCGCCCGGCCCGCTTCTTCTCCGGCTGCGCGGGCCGCTGCGGCTGCGGCGGAGTCGAAGGTGGTACCGAGCTGGGCATGGGCTCCTGCGGCGTCTCTTCGCGGAACAGGGGGCCGCTCACCCGAGCGGTCCCCCGGTCACGTTCTTCGCTGACCACGGCGTCTGTGCCCACGCCGTCGGTCACTACGGGCATGGGCTGTGTCCGGGACGGGGCGTCATACGCATCGTAGGCAGCCCCCGCCGAAGGCACCTCCTGGGAAGGCCCCTGGACGGGTGGCCCCCAGTGCTCGGGTCGCGGCGGAGCCCCCCAGGAAGAGTCGTTCATCAGACCTCTAGCAGCTCTGCTTCCTTGTGCTTGAGCAGCTCGTCCACCTGCGAGACGTACTTCGCGGTGGTGTCGTCGAGCTCCTTCTCCGCACGGCGGACCTCGTCCTCGCCGGACTCCTTGTCCTTGACCAGCTTGTCGAGGGCGTCCTTGGCCTTGCGGCGCACGGAGCGGATCGACACCTTGGAGTCCTCGGCCTTGGTCCGGGCGACCTTGATGTAGTCCCGGCGGCGCTCCTCCGTCAGCTCCGGGAACGTCACCCGGATGATGGAGCCGTCATTGCTCGGGTTGACGCCCAGGTCGGAGTCGCGGATCGCCTGCTCGATGTTGCGCAGCGCGCTCTTGTCGAACGGGGTCACCACGGCCATACGCGGCTCGGGCACCGAGAACGAGGCCAGCTGGTTGATCGGCGTCAGCGCACCGTAGTAGTCCGCCACGATCTTGTTGAACATCGCCGGGTGCGCACGGCCGGTGCGAATCGCGGCGAAGTCCTCCTTGGCGACCACGACGGCCTTCTCCATCTTCTCCTCGGCTTCGAGGAGGATTTCTTCGATCACCACTTGCTCCTGCATGTCTTGAGTGGGCCGGGAGTCGTGTCGGGTGCTCGACGGCCCTGCGTAACCCGCGTCTTTCCCTGCACGGTGTCCGACCGTCAGGGGATTGTCCATCCCCCGGTCAGGCCCGGGTGCCCTGGTCGCTCACGAGCGTGCCGATCTTCTCACCCTTGACCGCGCGCGCGATATTGCCCGCGGTGAGCAGTTCGAAGACCAGGATGGGGAGGTTGTTGTCGCGGCAGAGGGTGATGGCCGTCATGTCCGCCACCTTCAGGTCGCGGGTGATGACCTCGCCGTACTCCAGCGCGTCGAACTTCACGGCGTCCGGGTTGACGCGGGGGTCGGAGTCGTAGACCCCGTCCACCCCGTTCTTGCCCATCAGCATGGCCTCGGCGTCGATCTCCAGGGCACGCTGGGCGGCCGTCGTGTCGGTGGAGAAGTACGGCATGCCCATGCCCGCGCCGAAGATCACGACGCGGCCCTTCTCCAGGTGGCGCACGGCACGCAGCGGGATGTACGGCTCCGCGACCTGGCCCATCGTGATGGCGGTCTGGACCCGGGAGTCGATGCCCTCCTTCTCCAGGAAGTCCTGGAGCGCGAGGCAGTTCATGACCGTGCCGAGCATGCCCATGTAGTCGGAACGGGCCCGGTCCATGCCGCGCTGCTGGAGCTCGGCCCCGCGGAAGAAGTTGCCGCCGCCGATGACGACGGCGATCTGCGCCCCGTCCCGTACGACGTTGGCGATCTCACGGGCGATGGCGTGCACGACGTCGGGGTCCACGCCGAGACCCCCTCCGCCGGCGAACGCCTCACCGGAGAGCTTCAGCATGAAGCGCCCGGTCACCTTGCCGTCGTCGCGCTTGTGGTCAGCCTGAGTGGCGGCGTCCGCGCCCTGATTCATGGGGATCTCCTCGTACACATACGAAGAAGGCCATTGCCGGTGGGTGCTGTGTCCCTGAGCGGCAATGGCCTCCTCGTCAGATCTGCGGTCGTCCGTCGCGAGCGCGGCCGACGACTGCCTCAGACCCTAGCGGGGTCTTCCGTCGATCGCTGGACGGACTCAGATGCCGACCTTGATACGCGTGAAGCGCTTCAGGGTGACACCGGCCTCGTCCAGAACCTTCTGGACCGACTTCTTGTTGTCGAGCGCGTACGGCTGGCCAAGGAGCGTGGCGTCCTTGAAGAAGCCGTTGACGCGACCCTCGACGATCTTCGGGAGCGCGGCCTCGGGCTTGCCCTCGGCGCGCGTGGTCTCCTCGGCGACACGACGCTCGGTCTCGACGACCTCGGCCGGAACGTCCTCACGGGACAGCCACTTCGGGGCGAACGCGGCGATGTGCTGCGCGATGCCCTTGGCGACGTCGGCGTCGGCCTTGTCCAGCTCGACCAGGACACCGATCTGCGGCGGCAGGTCGGGCATGGTGCGGTGCATGTACGCGAAGACGAAGCCGTCCGCGTACTGCGCGAAGCGGTCCAGGACGATCTTCTCGCCGAGGTTGGCGTTGGCCTCGTCGACGTACGCCTGGACGGTCTTGCCGGCCTCGATCTCGGACGCGAGCAGCGCGTCCAGGTCGGCCGGGGAGGTCTTGGCGACGTGCTCGGCCAGCGCGGCGGCGGTGGCCTGGAACTTGTCACCCTTGGCGACGAAGTCCGTCTCGCACTTCAGCTCAAGGAGCACACCGGAGGTGTTGTCCTCGGCGATGAGGGAGACGACCGCACCGTTCTCGGCGGAACGGCCCTCGCGCTTGGCGACGCCCTTCTGGCCCTTGATGCGCAGCGCCTCGACGGCCTTGTCGACGTTGCCGTCGGCCTCGTCCAGCGCCTTCTTGCAGTCCATCATGCCGGCGCCGGTGAGCTCGCGGAGCTTCTTGACGTCAGCGGCGGTGTAGTTCGCCATGAGTCTGGGTTTCTCTCTCGAAGTCTGACTCGAAGTCTGAAAGATCTACGGGGCTACGGGGTGACGGCGGGGGCACAGACTGTGCCCCCGCCGTCACCGCCGAAGCGAGGACCCGAAGGTCAGGCCTGCTCGGCGTCCGCGGCCGGCGCCTCGTCGGCCGGAGCCTCCGCAGCGGCCTCGGCCGGCTTCTCGGCCTCGGCGGCCGGCGCCTCGGCGGCAGCGGCCTCGGGGGCGGCAGCCTCGGCGGACTCCTCGGAGTCGGCCTTCTTGTCACCCTCGAGCAGGTCGCGCTCCCACTCGGCGAGGGGCTCGCCGGCGGCCTTCTCGCCCGGCTTGGAGTCGCCGGTGGCGGCGCCGGAACGGGCGATGAGGCCCTCGGCGACGGCGTCGGCGATCACGCGGGTGAGCAGGGTGACGGAGCGGATCGCGTCGTCGTTGCCCGGAATCTTGTAGTCGACCTCGTCGGGGTCACAGTTCGTGTCGAGGATCGCGACGACCGGGATGTGGAGCTTGCGCGCCTCACCGACGGCGATGTGCTCCTTCTTGGTGTCGACGATCCAGACGGCGCTGGG
This sequence comes from Streptomyces sp. YS-3, assembly GCF_045257485.1. NCBI lineage: Bacteria > Bacillati > Actinomycetota > Actinomycetes > Kitasatosporales > Streptomycetaceae > Streptomyces > Streptomyces sp. YS-3. Next base: position 7,284 of record NZ_JBJHPC010000329.1, read on the forward strand.
AACCTTCGACATCTCACGGATACCACCGAGGGTCTTCTCCAGCTTGGCCTTCTCGCGCGAGAGGACCAGGAGCTCCTTCTTGGTGAGACCCGAGGCCGCGACGTCCTCGAAGTCGATCTGCTCGAGCTCCTTGAGGCGCTGCAGACGCTTGTAGACGGTGGAGAAGTTGGTCAGCATGCCGCCGAGCCAGCGCTGGTTGACGTAGGGCATGCCCACGCGCGTCGCCTGCTCGGCGATCGCCTCCTGCGCCTGCTTCTTGGTGCCGACGAACATGATGGAGCCGCCGTGCGCGACGGTCTCCTTGACGAACTCGTAGGCGCGGTCGATGTACGACAGCGACTGGAGCAGGTCGATGATGTAGATGCCGTTGCGCTCGGTGAAGATGAAGCGCTTCATCTTCGGGTTCCAGCGACGGGTCTGGTGACCGAAGTGGACGCCGCTCTCCAGCAGCTCCCGCATCGTGACGACGGCCATGGCCGTACTCCTTGAGGTACTCGGTTATCGCGACCGCCGGGCGGCTGCCGCGCCTGACGCCCCGGTGCGCCGTGCCCCGCACCGGACTGAACAGGTGAGGGACCGAGAGGCGCGGCCGATGGTCTGGACCATCGGCGGGGCGTGCGAAGTCGACCCGGTCACCCGGATCGCCACAAGAAGTGTACGGGACCCTCACCGTGCCGGGTGACGCCGCTGTCCACAACGGACCGGTTGTCCACAGCCCAGGCCCATGATCACCGCGAATCGCCCGTCTTCGCCATGCTCTCCCCATGGAACTGAAGCGGCTGGAAATTGCCCGGAGGGGAATCGCGCGGAGGGGGCTGAGGCGGAGGGGACTGATGCGGTGGGGACTGATGGGAGTGGGACCCGTGCCGGTGGAAGTCGTGCCGCCGGAACCCGTGCCACGCGAACCCGTGCGGCGCGCGTTACGACTGGGGCTGGGGCGCGGCCTGGCCGGGTTGGGAG
>NZ_JBJHPC010000330.1:0-8231 GCF_045257485.1 Streptomyces sp. YS-3
CTCCACCGCGCACCGCCGCCCCGCAGTCGTCGGCCGACTGCGAGGCGATCAGGCGTGATCGTTCACCTTGGGTGACAAGTGGCGGCGTTCCGTCACGGTCGTCGGCCCGGGCGGCACCCCTTGAACGGTCGAACAGGGGTGGGGTTAGCATATGAGCGCCGCCTAGCTCGAAAGATAAACTCGTGACTGTCAATGACGACTCGTTCACCAATTGGAAGAACCGCGAGGAGATCGCGGAGTCGATGATCCCGATCATCGGGAAGCTGCACCGGGAGCGGGACGTCACCGTCCTCCTCCACAGCCGCTCCCTGGTGAACAAGTCGGTGGTCAGCATCCTCAAGACCCACCGATTCGCCCGGCAGATCGCCGGTGAGGAACTCTCGGTCACCGACACCCTTCCGTTCCTGCAGGCTCTCACCACCCTCGATCTCGGCCCCTCGCAGATCGACCTCGGCATGCTCGCCGCGATGTACCAGGCCGACGACCGCGGTCTGACCGTGGCGGAGTTCACCGCCCAGGCCGTCATCGGCGCCACCGGTGCCAACAAGATCGAGCGCCGCGAGGGCCGCGACGTCGTCCTCTACGGGTTCGGCCGCATCGGCCGGCTCGTCGCGCGCCTGCTCATCGAGAAGGCCGGCTCCGGCAACGGTCTGCGGCTGCGCGCCATCGTCGTCCGCGGCGGCGGCGAGCAGGATCTCGTCAAGCGCGCCTCGCTGCTGCGGCGCGACTCCATCCACGGCCAGTTCCAGGGCACCATCACCGTGGACGAGGCGACCAGCACCATCGTCGCCAACGGCAACGCGATCAAGGTGATCTACGCCAACGACCCGTCCGAGGTCGACTACACGGCGTACGGCATCAAGGACGCCATCCTCATCGACAACACCGGCAAGTGGCGCGACCGCGAAGGCCTTTCGCAGCACCTGCGCCCCGGTATCGACAAGGTCGTCCTGACCGCCCCCGGCAAGGGCGATGTGCCCAACATCGTGCACGGCGTCAACCACGACACCATCAAGCCGGACGAGCAGATCCTGTCCTGCGCGTCCTGCACCACCAACGCGATCGTCCCGCCGCTGAAGGCCATGGCGGACGAGTACGGTGTGCTCCGCGGCCATGTGGAGACCGTCCACTCGTTCACCAACGACCAGAACCTGCTGGACAACTACCACAAGGCCGACCGCCGCGGGCGCTCCGCGCCGCTGAACATGGTCATCACCGAGACCGGCGCCGCCTCCGCCGTCGCGAAGGCGCTGCCCGACCTCAAGGCGCCCATCACCGGCAGCTCGATCCGCGTTCCCGTCCCGGACGTCTCGATCGCGATCCTCAGCCTGCGGCTCGGCCGCGAGACCACCCGCGAGGAAGTCCTCGACTACCTCCGCGACGTCTCGCTGCACTCGCCGCTCAAGCGCCAGATCGACTTCACCACCGCACCCGACGCCGTCTCCATGGACTTCGTCGGCTCGCGCCACGCCTCGATCGTCGACGCGGGCGCCACCAAGGTGGACGGCGACAACGCGATCCTCTACCTCTGGTACGACAACGAGTTCGGCTACTCGTGCCAGGTCATCAGGGTCGTCCAGCACGTCTCGGGCGTCGAGTACCCGACGTACCCGGTGCCGACGAGCTGAGCACCCCCGCTGCACGACAAGAGGCGCCTGCCGGGCTTTCACCCGGCAGGCGCCTCTTGTCACACCTCAGACCGTCACACGAGGTCGAACCGGTCCAGGTTCATGACCTTGACCCAGGCCGCGGCGAAGTCCTTGGCGAACTTCTCCTTGGCGTCGTCGCTCGCGTACACCTCCGCGAGGGCGCGCAGCTCCGAGTTCGACCCGAAGACCAGGTCGGCGCGCGTGCCGGTCCACCTGACCTCACCGGTGGCGGCGTCGCGGCCCTCGAAGGCGTGCGCGTCGTCGGAGGTCGCCTTCCACGTCGTGCCCATGTCGAGCAGGTTGACGAAGAAGTCGTTGGTGAGGACTCCCGGCGTCCGGGTGAAGACGCCCGCCGACGACTGCCGGTGGTTGGCGCCCAGCACCCGCAGACCGCCCACCAGCACGGTCATCTCGGGAGCGCTGAGCGTGAGCAGGTTCGCCCGGTCGAGCAGCAGGTACTCGGCGGGGAGCCGGTTGCCCTTGCCGAGGTAGTTGCGGAAGCCGTCCGCGGTCGGCTCCAGCGCGGCGAACGACTCCACGTCGGTCTGCTCCTGCGAGGCGTCCGCGCGACCCGGCGTGAAGGGGACCTCGACGGTGAAGCCCGCGTCCCGGGCGGCCTTCTCCACCGCGGCGGACCCGGCGAGCACGATCAGGTCGGCCAGCGAGACCTGCTTGGCACCGGCGTTGAACTCCCGCTGGATGCCCTCCAGCGTGCTCAGCACCACCGACAGCTGGTCCGGGTCGTTGACCTCCCAGCCGCGCTGCGGCTCCAGACGGATGCGGGCACCGTTGGCACCGCCGCGCTTGTCGCTGCCCCGGAAGGACGAGGCGGACGCCCAGGCGGTGGAGACCAGCTGGGAGACGGTGAGGCCGGAGGCGAGGATGCGCTCCTTGAGGGAGGCGACGTCCGCCGCGCCGATCAGCTCGTGCGTCACCTCGGGCAGCGGGTCCTGCCACAGCAGCGTCTCGGAGGGGACCTCCGGGCCGAGGTAGCGCGAGACCGGGCCCATGTCGCGGTGGGTCAGCTTGAACCAGGCGCGGGCGAACGCGTCCGCGAACTCGGCCGGGTTGTCCTTGAAGCGCCGTGAGATCGGCTCGTAGACCGGGTCGAGGCGGAGCGCCAGGTCGGTCGTCAGCATCGTCGGCGCGTGGCTCTTCGACGGGTCGTGGGCGTCGGGCACGGTCCCGGCCCCGGCGCCGCCCTTCGGCCGCCACTGGTGGGCGCCCGCGGGGCTCTTGAACAGCTCCCACTCGTAGCCGAAGAGGATCTCGAAGAAGCTGTTGTCCCAGGTGGTCGGGGTGTTCGTCCAGATGCCCTCAAGGCCGCTGGTGATCGTGTCCCCGCCCTTCCCGGTGCCGTGGGAGTTGCGCCAGCCCAGACCCTGCTCCTCCAGCCCGGCGGCCTCGGGGTCGGGGCCGACTGCCTCCGACGGGCCCGCGCCATGGGTCTTGCCGAAGGTGTGGCCGCCCGCGATCAGCGCGACGGTCTCCTCGTCGTTCATCGCCATCCGGCGGAACGTCTCACGGATGTCGCGCGCCGAGGCGATCGGGTCCGGCGTGCCGTTGGGGCCCTCCGGGTTGACGTAGATCAGCCCCATCTGCACCGCGCCGAGGGGGCTCTCCAGCTCCCGGTCGCCGGTGTAGCGCTCGTCGCCGAGCCAGATGGTCTCCGGGCCCCAGTACACGTCCTCGTCGGGCTCCCAGACGTCCGCCCGGCCGCCGCCGAAGCCGAAGGTCTTGAAGCCCATGGACTCCAGGGCGACGTTGCCGGTGAGGACCAGCAGGTCGGCCCAGGACAGGCTCTTGCCGTACTTCTTCTTGACCGGCCACAGCAGTCGGCGGGCCTTGTCCAGGCTGACGTTGTCCGGCCAGCTGTTGAGCGGCGCGAAGCGCTGCTGACCGGCCCCGGCGCCGCCGCGGCCGTCGCTGATGCGGTACGTGCCGGCGCTGTGCCAGGCCATCCGGACCATGAGCGGCCCGTAGTGGCCGAAGTCGGCGGGCCACCAGTCCTGCGAGGTGGTCAGCACCTCGGCGATGTCCCGCTTCACGGCCGGCAGGTCGAGGCTCTTGAACGCCTCGGCGTAGTCGAACTCCTCGCCCAGCGGATTGGCCACGGCGGGGTTCTTGGCGAGGATCTTGAGATTGAGCCGCTCCGGCCACCACTGGTGGTTGCCCCCGCCCTGCGTCGGATGCGGGGCGCGACCGTGTGCGACCGGGCAGCCGCCGCTTCCGTCCTCCGTTTTCGGGTCCGTGACGATCGCGTCGTGGTTCTCAGACATCGGAATCCTTCCGGGCTGGGTGGATCACACTGCTCAGGGGAGTACGAATGGTCGAACAGTTCGATGCGGCGGACGGATCCCGTCGCGTCAGTGGACGGTGGAAGGTCGCTCGGGAAGGGGCCCGGGAAGGCGGACGGACCGGCTGGGTCTGCTGCCGTACCGCCATACCGGAGGTGTCCGTTCCCTTGGCCGTCGTTGGTATCGATCCTACGATGGACGGTGTCCAGGTCAAGAAGCTCACCGGTTTCATCCTCGGTCGGAAGCTGTACGACGACCGCCGATCGCGGGTACACCACTACTGGCCCCTACTCGACTTTCCACCGAGCCGGAACGGATGGACCCTATGAGCGACTTGCTGGAGCGGCTCCGCGGGCGTGGCTGGCGGGTGACCTCGCAGCGGCGTGTGGTGGCGGAGGTGCTGGACGGCGACCACGTCCACCTCACGGCCGACGAGGTGCACGCGCGCGCGGCGCGGCGCCTGCCGGAGATCTCCCGCGCGACCGTCTACAACACCCTGGGCGAGATGGTCTCCCTCGGCGAGGTCCTGGAGGTCACCACCGACGGCCGCGCCAAGCGGTACGACCCCAACGCGCACCGGCCCCACCAGCACCTGGTCTGCTCCGGCTGCGGCACCATCCGCGATGTCGACACCACCGGTGACCTGCTGTCCCATCTGCCGGCCGACAACCGGTTCGGCTTCACCGTCGCCACGGCCGAGGTCACCTACCGGGGGCTGTGCCCGTCGTGCGCGTGACGCCGGGCGCGTGGCCGCGGCCGAAGGACACACGCCGGACCACGCCCCCGGTAGGACGGGAGCCGGGTGGCCGGGACGGAGGTGGTGCGAACGAATTGGCGAAACCCCGGGCGGGTACTACTTCCCTCGGCAGGCCGACGGAGGATACTGGTCACGCCCCGATCACCTACAGAACGACTCCATGGCCAAGAACCCCGTTTCCCCGCCCACCGTCCCCGACACCGCGTGGCTGGGGCGCGCGCGCCACCTCGGGCCCGAGCCCGAGCAGGACGTCCGGCGCAACCTGATCGCCCTCAGGGCGGCCGGGGTGCTCGACGACTTCCTGGACCTCGACCCTGTCGAGGCGGCCCGCTCCACCGTCCTGCACCCGCGCGACGAGTCCGCCGACCCCGGCCCCACGGCCCGGCGTGTCTTCGAGGCCCGCTGGCGCGTCGCCGACGACGTCACCGTGCGGGCCCAGCTGACCACGTACGACCCCGAGAACCGCCGCAAGGAGGGTGAGGGGGTCACCTGGGTCCTCGCCGCCGAGGCGGAGCGGCCGTGGCAGACCGACTGGCCGTCGCCGGCCACCATGTTCTGGCCCGACAGCGACCGCATCGCCTGGGACCACGACACCGTCCCCGACGTGCGGATGCGCACCACGAACCATCTGCCCAAGGACGACGACGAGCTGCGCCACCGGCTGCGCGACTGCGCCCGGCAGAGCTGGTTCGTCCACGTCGTGGTGCACGAGGCGATGACACCGGACGCGGCGGGGCAGCGGCCGGTGGCGGCGTTCCTGCCGCCGAGCCTGCGGCATCGGGTGATCGAGCACCGCGGCACCCCGGAGCAGGCGCAGATCGCCGACTTCGCGATGAAGAAGGAGCTCGGCGTCCGGCTGCCCCGCGGCGGAGCCGTCGTGCTGCCCACGCAGCCCCAGGCGGCTGGCTACGACGCGGACCGCTTCACCGTACGCACCGTCATCCTGGACGGCTCCGAGCCGACCGAACTCCTCGACAGGATCAGGGAGTTCGCCGCCCTCGCCCGCCCGATGCCGGCCGACGCCGAGCGGGCCCTTCTGCGGCTGCGCCAGGGCTGGCACCTGCTCACCCCGGACGAGGAGCTCGTCCACGCCCAGGCGATGGTCGCCAGGTACGCCGAGGCGCTCGATGCCATGACCAAGTCGCGTGACCTGTACCGGGAGGCCGCCGAGGCGGCGCAGGCCGCGCTCGCCGAGGCGCCCGGCGTCGATGTCGTACCCGGTCTGCCCGTACCGAGGCAGACCAAGGCGGACGGCTCGCCGCTGAGCGCCCTCACCAAGGCGTTCGGCCGCTTCCGGGACCCGGGCAAGTAACCCGCCGCCCCCGGGACCGCCGGAGAAGGCCGTCCCGGGGCACCGGCCCCCTCGTCGGCGCTCACCCAGCCACGATGGGCAATCCGGATCAGAAGTTGATCATGTGGCCGGCCAGCCCGTGCACGGCCTCCTTGACCGCCTCGCCCAGTGTCGGGTGGGCGTGCACATTGCGGGCGACCTCGTGGACGGTCAGGTCCCACTGCTGCGCCAGCGTCAGCTCCGGCAGGAGCTCGGTGACGTCGGGCCCGATCAGATGGGCACCGATGATCTCGCCGTGCGTGTTGTCGCTGATCAGCTTCACGAACCCGACGGGGTCGCCCAGCCCGTGCGCCTTCCCGTTCGCGGTGAACGGGAACTTGGCGACCTTGACGTCGAAGCCCTTCTCCCGCGCCTGCGCCTCCGTCCAGCCGAAGCTCGCGATCTGCGGCCGGCTGTAGGTGGCGCGCGGGATCATCGGGTAGTCCAGCTCCATCGTCTCCGCGTCCGCGATGGTCTCCGCGGCGATGACACCCATGGACTCCGCGGTGTGCGCCAGCATCAGCTTCGCCGTGACGTCGCCGATGGCGTAGATGTGCGGTACGGACGTACGGCAGCGGCCGTCCACGTCGATGGCGCCGCGCTCGGTGACCCGGACACCCGTGGCCTCCAGCCCGTAGCCGGTGACGTTCGGCGCGAAGCCCATCGCCTGGAGCACCTTGTCGGCCTCCAGGACCTTGGCCGCGCCGTCCTTGCCGGTGACCGTCACCCGCACCTGCGCGCCGGACTCGTCGATGGACTCGACCCGGGTCGAGGTCAGCACGTCGATGCCCAGCTTGCGGTACTGCTTGGCCAGCTCCGCCGAGACGTCGGCGTCCTCCAGCGGCGCGATCCGGTCCAGGAACTCGACCATGGTGACCTTGACGCCGTAGTTGTGCAGGACGTACGCGAACTCGATCCCGATGGCCCCCGCGCCCGCGATCACGATCGACCGCGGCAGGTCCTCGGCGAGGATCTGCTCCTCGTACGTCACCACGCGCTCGCTGCGGCGGGTGCCGGGCAGCAGCCGCGGGGTGGCGCCGGTCGCGATGACACAGTTGTCGAACGTGACGGTCCGCTTGGCGCCGTCCGCCTGGGCGACCTCAAGGGTGTGCGCGTCGAGGAACGTACCCCGGCCGTCGAACTCGGTGATCCCGTTCTTCTTCATCAGATAGTGGACACCCTTGACCCGGCCGTCCGCCACCCGCCGGCTGCGCCGGTAGGCCTCGCCGTAGTCGAGCGAGACCTCACCGTTCACCGTGATGCCGTAGGCCTTGGCCTCGTGGGTGAAGATGCGCGCCAGCTCGGCGTTGTGCAGCAGCGCCTTGGTGGGAATGCAGCCGACGTTCAGACAGACACCGCCCCAGTACCTCTCCTCCACGACGGCGACCCGCTTGCCGAGCTGGGCGGCCCGGATGGCCGCCACGTAACCACCGGGCCCCGCCCCGAGGACGACCACGTCGAAGTGCTCCTGCATGGGGGTTACTTCCTTCCGATCACCTGTGTTCGATCAGAGGTCAGCACACCACAGGGGCGCGCGCCCCGAAGCCCCGGGGCACCCTGCCGCGCCCGGCCCCGCACCGGACGTCAGCCCTCCTCCGCACGCGAGAGCGCCTCGGTGATCAGGCGGGTGGCGAAGTCGGGGTCCTCGGTGATGCGGTTGATGTGATCGGCGAGGAGGAAGGCGGTGACCTCCAGGGCGTTCATCTCGGCGTCGGTCCATTCGCCGTACTGCTCGCGCCACAGGCTGGGACTGAGCCCGGTGGCGGCGGCGATGACGAGCCCGGCCAGCGTCGGAATGGCCTCCGGACGGACACTCCTGGGCATCCTGCCCATCGAGGCCACCAGCCTGGGCACCACGTACTCGATGACGTCCTTGCCCTCGTCCTCGTGGGCCTTCCGCAACCAGGTCATGAACATGTAGACGAGCGTGCAGACACCGTCCAGCAGATCCCCGGCCGACTCCGGCCCCAACGAGTCGATGAACCGCTCCGCCAGCGCCTGCTCCTCGGGGTCCGGCACACCCGCGCCACGCTGGACGCTCCGGAGCCGGGAGTCGACCACCATCAACGCGGCCCCCACATCACCGGCGGGAGCGTACTGGGGACCGTAGTGCGATGACACAGAAACCCCTCCTCGACGCGCTGCTCACGGTGAGCGCTATGGCGTGTACGTAGAGTAGAGGGTGGAGGGGGTGGGGG
>NZ_JBJHPC010000034.1:0-26233 GCF_045257485.1 Streptomyces sp. YS-3
GTCACCACCAGGTCGAGGGAGGGCTTCAGTTCGCCGCCGAGCGCGGACCAGATCTCCGCGAGCGAGCGGGACTCCGTCCGGCTGCCGGCGACGGTCACGGGCACCGACAGGCCCAGCTCCGCGAGGGAGGCGGGGAGTTCGGCCGGCGGCACGAGCTCGTGGGGCAGCAGGGTGGCCAGGGCGGCCGACAGCAGCCGGTGTTCGTCCTGAGGGGTCTTGGTCCACGCCGTCACCAGGTAGGAGAGCCGGAACCAGCGCGGTGGCCTGCGGCGGCGCACCACGATGTCGCGTTCGTCGCGCACCGGGAGCCGGCCGCGCTGGCGCCGCTCGGTGTCCTCGCGGATGTCGTACAGATAGGTGTTGACGACGGGAGCGTTGCGCCGGGCCGCCCAGTCGCGGGTGGGTGCCTCGAAGGACACGTCGATGCCGGATCCGGCCAGCGCCCCACCGCCGAGGAGGTTCTTGAGTACCTCGTCCACCTCGTGGATCACGCGCGTGCTCCCGCTCTGCCGTCCGTCGGCCCCCGCTGCCGTCTGCCGCCACCGATCGTCTCCCGCGCGCGTTCCCGCGCGCAGGCACGGCGGGACCGGCGGCGGGGCAGCCCGCCCTGCCCGTACGGTCACCGCAGACGGCCGTGGGGTGCCCGTCCGGTCAGATGTAGCCCTCGCGCAGGGCGTAGGCCACGGCATGCGCGCGGTTGCGCAGATGCAGCCGGGTGGTGAGGGCGTGGATGACGTTCTTGACGGTGCGTTCGGAGTACGACAGCTTGCCCGCGATCTCCCCTGTGTCGAGGCCCTCGGCGATCAGCCGCAGCACGTCCACCTCGCGCGGCACGAGACCGATCGAGGGGGTGCCCGGGCGGCCCTCGCTGCCCCGGTGCAGGGTGCCCACCTGGCTGATGAGCCTGCCGAGCAGGTCCGCGGGGAGGTCTCCGTCGCCGCGTGCGGCGGCCAGGACCGCCTGCACCAGCCGGTGGGCGGTGGCTTCGTGCCGCCAGACGATGGCGCCGATGCCGCACCCGACGACGTCCAGCAGTTCGGTCTCCCGGATCGTGTCGACGACGACCACGGCCCGCGCGCCCTCGCTGCGCACGATGCGGCGCAGCCGGCTCAGCGCGGTGTCGTCGAGCGTGTTCTCGACGAAGAGGGAGACCGTGCCGGGGCCGGTCTCCTCGCGCAGCTCGATCTCGGGATGGCGGCGCAGCTGGCTGACCGCTCCCTCACGGCTGATCGGGTCCGGTGCGGTGACGGCCACCGGAACCCGCCGGCGGACGGCGCGCGTCTGCTCGGTATCGGACACCGTGGCGGTCCCGGGTGAGTTCAGCAACCGTCTCCCCTGTTCACGAGCGCGCCGTACGAGGTCGTCCGGCACTGGTCAACTGAACTCACCCTTCTGCGGGGGCCGCGGCGCGCGCAATCGTGGAGCACCACGAGGCACACCACGAGACCACCACGAGAGGGCCTTACGACCCTTGCGGGCCGGGCCTTCCGGGCAGCCCGTTGCCCCCGAGTGATCGATCTCACCCCCACCTTCTCCGGTCTCCGCCCGTCTAACACAGGGGGAAGCGCCGACGTCAGGAGGCCCCGATGAGCGGACCGCTCCGCGAACGCGACCGCGCCGAGGGGCTGATCGCGGCGGCGGTCGGGCGCGCCCGGGCCGGTATCGGCGGCCTGGTGGTGGTGCGCGGCGCCACGGGCACGGGCCGCACCGCCGTACTGGAGGCCGCCGCCGAGCACGCGGCGGGAGCCGGACTGCGGGTGCTGCGGGTGCGCTGCTCGTCGGAGGACAGCGCGGTGCCCTTCGCCACGGTGTGCCAACTGCTGGCGCCCGTGGCGGAGTCCACCGACGCCGCGCCCGGCGCGGACGAGCGCGCCCGAGCGGCCGGGCTGTGGCGGACGCTCCGCTCGTACGCCGCCGAAGGGCCGCTCCTGCTGGCCGTGGACGACGTCCACCTGGCCGACGACGCCTCCTGCCGCTGGCTGCGCGACGTGGCCCGCCGCGTCGAACGGTCGGGTGTCCTGGTGGTGGCCACCGAACGCAGCCAGTACGACATCGAGCCCGGCCGCGCCGGTCTCACCCGGACGCTGTCCCCCTCGCTCGTCCACGCCCACACCCTCGCCCCGCTCGGCGACGCGGCGGCGGTCGGCCTGGTCCGGGAGGCCTTCCCCTCGGCGGGCGCGCGGTGGACGGCGGACTGTGTGCGCGCCGCGGCGGGCAGTCCGCTGCTGCTGCACGCCCTCCTCGACGACCTGGGCGCGGATCCTCCCGAAGCCGACGGCCCACCGCCGCTGCCCGAGACCTGCGCCGCCCTGTATCCCGGTTCCTATCCGGCGGCCGTCTCCTGGTGGCTGCAGAGCGCCGGCCCCGCGACGGCCGACGCGGCCCGCTGCCTGGCGGCGCTGGAGCAGGCGTGGCCACCGGACGAACTCTCGGGGGACGCCCCGGAGGGGGAGGCCGATCCGGTGCGGCTCCTGGCCGAGGCGACGGGCGCGGACCCCGCCAGGATCGCGGGCTGGCTCGCCGCGACGGCCCGGCTCGGTCTGCTGCGCACCGACGCCGCCGGCCGTCCCCGCTACGCGCATCCGCTGCTGCGCGACGCGGTGCTCACCGGCTGGCCCGAGGCGCGCCGGCAGGCGGCGCACCGCGCCGCGGCGCAGGCGATGCTGCGCGGGGGCGCACGGGCCGAGGCCGTCGCCCGGCATCTGCTGCGGGTGCCGGCGGGTGATCTGCCCTGGGCGGTACGGGTCCTGCGGGACGCGGTGACGGTCGCCGTGCACGACGCCCGTCCCGCCGACGCCATCGCCTATCTGCGCCGCACGCTCGACGAGCCGCTTCCCGACAGCCTGCGGCAGCGCGTGCTGACCGAACTGGGCTCCCTGCACTACGCGTCGGCGGACGCCCCGGCGGCCATCGCCCGGCTGGCCGAGGCGCACCATCTGGCGGCCGAGCCGCGCGACCGGGTACGTACCGCCGTCGCCCTCGGCACCGCCCTGGTGAGCCGCGGCGAGATCCGTACCGCCATGGACGTGCTGCTCCACACCGAGGGGCGGCTCTCCGCCCACCCGGATCTGGCGCGTACGGTACGGACCGCCACCGCGCTGCTGGGTGACGGGGACATCGAGGCGCGGCAGCGGATCTACCGGCGGCTGTGCGAGGCCGCGCAGTACTCCCCCGAGCTGATCGGCACCGCCGGTCAGGCCCTGCTCGTGCGGTACGCGGCGACGGCGGCGGCGATCTCCGCCCAGGAGGCGATGTCCCGGATACGGGACCTGCTCGCGCAGCCCACCGACCCGCTCGCCGAACCCTTCCTGCTGGGGACGGCCGCCGCGGTGGCCCAGTGGGCGGACGAACTCGACGAGGCGGACCGGCTCGTCGACCACGGCCTCGCCGCCCAGCAGCCCATGCTGCTGCATCCGATGCGGCATCTGCTGTTGAACACACGTGCCGACATCGCCGCCGCCCGCGGTGACGCGGTCCATCTGCTCGCCGCCCACTACGACCCCGGCGTGGTCGAGCGTCCCAGGGAGCTGCGCCCCACTCCCTCCAACCGGGACGCCAACGCGCTGCTCGCGCTCGTCCACACCGGCCGCTTCGAGGAGGCCCGGCGGTTCGCCGCCGCGTTCGATCTGCGCGGACCGGTGAAGAACTTCGAGGCGAACCGCTTCCTCTATGCGCGGGGCGCGCTGCGGGCCACCACCGGTGACCCGGCGGGCGCCCTGCACGACTTCCTCGAATGCGGACGACGCCAGTCCGCCCGGGGGGTCCTCAGCCCTGTCGTCACCCCGTGGCGTACGGCGGCGGCGCAGTGCCGGCTGGCGCTGGGCGGCGGCCGGGACGCGCTGGCCCTGGCGGCGGAGGAGCTGCGGCTCGCCCGGGTGTGGAACACCCCGCGCACGGTGGGCCGCGCCCTGCGTGTGCTGGGCGCCGCGACCGGGGGGCGGCGGGGTCTGGAGCTGGCCGAGGAGGCGGTGGCGACCCTGCGGGACGCGACCGCGGACGCGGGCATGGAACTGGGCCGGGCCCTGCTGGCACAGGGCCGCCAGCTCCACGCGGCCGGCGAACGCGGTCATGCCCGCGACTGTCTGCGCGAGGCGGCCGAGCTCGCCGAGGGCCGCGGCGCCGTGGACATGGTCTCGCAGGCCGGCCAGGCCCTGCGCCGGAGCGGCGCGCGCGGCCCCGTGGTGGTGCACACCGGCCCCGGGTCGCTGACCGGCAGTGAGCGCCGTATCGCCGAACTGGCCGCCGAGGGCCTGACCAACACCGAGATCGCCGATCTGCTCCATCTGGCACGCCGTACCGTGGAGACCCATCTGACCAGCGCCTACCGGAAGTTGCGGATACGGCGCAGAACGGAGCTGGCCGACGCGCTGGAGCGGGACCGGCCCGGGACGCTGGAGGCGTGCGCCCCCTGATGGGGCCGCACGCCCGGCGTACGGTTCAGCAGCCGTTGCCGACACCGTCGATACGGCCGCCGAAGTCACTGCCGTAGTTGATCCGGTAGTCGCCGTTGCGCACCACCCGGGTCTCCTTGGGGTCCCAGTTGATGAAGCACCCGTCACTGCTCGCCACGAACGATCCGACGTTGTCGTGGAAGTTGGCGGGCATGTCGTGGTACCCGTCCCTGGCGACCCACTCCCAGCTCCGGCCGTTGAAGTTGGATCCGGTGTAGAAGCAGATCGATCCGCCGGGGCAGGCCGGTGCGGCCGGGGCCGCCAGGGCGTCCGATGCGGGCATGAGCACGGCGATCAGGGTGAGAACAGCGGTCGATGACCACCAACGCAGCTTCATGAAGCTCTCCTCGACGAACCGATGGGCCCGGTGGGACCGTGGGCCGGTGAACGGGTGGGCCTCAGTGCCCCCGTGCACCCAAGCCTCGTCGCCCGACCCGGCCCGGTCGACGGGTTTCCCGTCGACCGTCGCAACGGGAAACGGGGCAACACGCCACCGCCCGCCGGTGCGCGGGCGCCGGGTCAGTCCCCGGGGAGCAGCCGGGTCTCGGCGGCGGGCACGCCCTTGGCCCACCAGTGGTCGTAGCGGGCATAGGCACGCGGGTCGCGGGCGGCGAGGAGGGCGAGCAGGGACCGGGCCTCGGCCGCCAGCTCCTGCCAGACGTGCGCGGGCAGCGGGTGGAAGGCGCCGGCTTCGATGCCCCCGTCGGTGGCGCGCCACACGCCGGCGACCCGGCCGTCGACCAGCAGCGTGGGCAGTACGTCGCCGTTCACCCGGGTGACGTGCTTGCGGTATTCGGGCGGGATCACGCGGCTGCGGTCGGCGTGGGCCAGCAGGACGCTGTCCCACATCGCCATCAGTCTGGGCGGGGCGGGCGTGTCCTCCTCGGGCCTGGGCGCGCCCGGGAGGTCGTACAGCACGGTGCCGTCGGGGCCCTCCAACTGCTCCAGCCGGTCGCCGAGTGCTTTCACGGCGGCCTTGACCCGGGGCCTGTGCACCAGTGCGAACTGCGCCATGTCGGCCGTCGACGCGGGGCCGAAACCCGACAGGTAGCGCAGGATCAGTGCCCGCAGCCCCGCGTCGGCCGCCTCGGGCTCGTCCGTGGCGGGCCGCTGTGCCGCCGCGACGTACGACAGCCGGTGGGTGAACGCCCAGGGTCCGCCTGTCGGCGCGTGCCACAGCGGCGCGTACTGCCGCAGCATCCGCTGGGCCCCGCTCTCCAGCGGACGGCCGAGACGCTCCGCGAACCACTCCCCCAACTCGGCGCTGCTGCGCGGCTGTTCGGCGTAGGCGAGCAGGCCCTCGACCAGCGGGCCGGCATCCTCGGCGGTGAGCCCGCCGGCGCGGAAGCGCGCGTCGCCGAGCCGCGAGGAGCGCAGCGTCGGCTCCATCGCCTCGCGAAAGCCCCGGTAGTCCTCACTGAGGACCACGTGCAGGGTGAGCCGCATGAGCGTGGCCTTGACGATACGGCGGTCGGCCAGGGCCTCGTCGAGCTGAGCCGGGTCGAAGTCCCGCAGCCGGTTCCACAGCGCGATGTACGGCGACGCGGGCTGCTGCGCCTGGAGGGCGACCACCCGGCGCAGCGCCTCCACGGCGTCGAGCGGCTCGCGCCCGAGCAGCAACTGCCGGGCGAGGGTGGCACGGTTGAGGGCGCGCGCGGAGATCACCATGCCGCGATTCTCCCGCATCCCGTACGTGGCCGGGCGGCGCCGCCCGGCGCCGCCGCGCCACCGGGCAGACCCGCTCACGCCGTACGGACACACCCCCGGCCGGGCCCGATCATGACGCGGGGCCGCGGCCGACCATTCACTGCGGCTCCCGGTTAGGGTTGAGGTGTCGATGTCCTTCCCCGGCGGGAGCGCACCGGTCGGACGCCATGCTCACCCGGCGGTCGGCGCACCGCTCCGCGACAGAGGAGAGTGGTCCGGTGACAGAGCGCAAGCCCCCGGGAATGAGCGTGGAGTCATGGGTGGACCGGCAGATCCGCGAGGCGCAGGAGCGCGGCGAGTTCGCCGAACTGCCGGGCTTCGGCAAGCCGCTGCCCGATGCCTCGCAGCCGTACGACGAGCTGTGGTGGATCCGCCAGAAGATGGCCCGCGAGGGCGTCACCGCGATGCTGCCGCCGGCGCTGGCGCTCCGCAAGGAGATCGAGGACGTACTGGCCGCGGTGGTGAAGGCGCCGTCCGAGCGAGCCGTGCGGGCCCTCCTGGAGCCGCTCAACGACAAGATCAACCGCATGCTCAGGCAGCCGCCGCCGGGGCCCCCGCTGGGCAGGAAGCCGATCGACGTGGACGAGGCCCTACGGGAGTGGCGCGAGGCGCGTCCCCGGGGGTGACAGCCCGCCGGGCATCCCTTTCGGACTCCCCGCCTCCGCGCGGCTCCTCGCGGTGGCGAAAAAGTTACGCCCCAAAACGGCTTCCCCGGACGGGAGTTGGTGCATACGGTCGCCTCTGTCAGTCGTGACGACACGTTCAGGGAGGGACGACATGAACCCCAACATACGGGCAGCCGCCGCCACCGCGGCGCTCCTCACCGGGCTCCTCGCCGCCGCCGGCACCGCCAACGCGGCCCAGCGCATCGACGCCCAGCACCTCGCGGCACACCTGGACAAGGCGGTCGCCGCCGAGCAGGCGAGCGGCGGGACCACCGGCGGGCCCATCCTGGGGGTCGTCAACACCAGCCCCGACGGCGCCGACACCACCGGCTCCTGAGCGGGGCGGGTGCGCACCGTGGACAATCCGGGGGAAGACCACGTCACCTGGTGCCCCAGCGGCGAGGCCCATCGGCCGGAATCCGTCGTTCTGGGGGTCCGGTCGGGGGAGAACGGCCAAGTGGTCTATCTGTCCGAGCCGGTTCCGGCCGCACAGGTCCTGCCCACCATCCCCGAGGGCATCGCGCCCAACCGGGTGCTCCGGTTCGCCTCGCACTGCGTGTCCGGCTGCGCGAACCGGGTCGGTGACGCCTGCGGCCTGATCGACCGCATCCAGACCCTGCCGTCGTCCCACGCCACCGCGGCCGTGCCGCGGTGCCATCTCCGTCCGCACTGCAAGTGGTGGAACCAGGCGGGAGTGGACGCCTGTCACCGGTGCCCGGCCATCACCACCCTGGGCTCCCCCGACGACGAACTCGCCGTACTCGTCGCGGATCCCTCCACCACCACCGAGCAGTTGCGGGGCTGGATCGCCGCGGCCGAGTGACACCCGGTGGCGCCACCGCACCACCACTGATGTCGGTCGCGGGGTCCTCCCCCGCGACCGGCACAGCCGTGTCCGCAGGAGGACGTCCCGCGCCAGAGGACCGCCCGGCGGGGGCCGATCCCGCTCACCGGGACCCACCTCCACGCCCCCACCAGGGCGTTAGGCACACTTTGCGTGTTGTAGTCCGTTACCGAAGAGGATGAGCCACGCATGATCACACTGACGAAGGACTCCGGCCCGGCGGACCTGGACGGGGTGACCCACCTGTCCATCGGGGTCTCCTGGGACCCCACGGCCGGCAGCAGCGGCGGCGTGGTCGGCCTGCTCCGCCGCAAGTCCGGCACGGACCTCGACCTGATCGCCGTCGCCATGCAGGGGACGGACCCGGTGCGCCTCGCGGGCCTCGACTCCCTCGACCCCATGGGCAACGGCTCGCTGGTGCACAGCGGCGACAACCAGACGGGGCGCGGGGACGGCGACGACGAGACCGTCACGGTCGAGTTCGCGCGCGTCCCCGACCAGATCACGTCGATCGTGTTCGTCGCCGCCGCGTTCAAGAAGGGCAGCTCCTTCCAGAAGGCCCGCAACATCAGCTTCAAGGTCTACGACGCGAGCGGTGGCAGCTCCCAGCAGGTCGCCGACATCTGGCCGAGCCTGCTCACCCAGGACAACGGCTGCGCCGTCGCCAAGGCCGTACGGGTCGGCGGCAGCTGGAAGCTCGAAGTCATCAACGTGACGGGGAAGATAAAGCAGGGCGACGAGCACGCCCTGATGCGCTTCGCCATCAGCAAGTAGCCCGCCCCGGCACCCGAGTGGCACCGGGCCGGCGGGAGGCGCACGCCCCTGCGGCTGTCACCGACGTACGGCGTCGGCGACAGTCGCGGGGGATCCTGCCGGTGAGGACGGTCCCTCCCTGGTCTAGGCGTCCAGCCAGGGGCGGCGGCCCGGCCCTGTCGGGTGGGTGCCGGTGACCGCCATGACCACCGAGTAGAGACTGGTCTCGGCGGTGATGAAGAGGCGGTTCCGCTTGGGGCCGCCCCAGGAGATGTTGGAGACCGGCTCGGGGACCCGCAGCCGCCCGAGGAGGGTGCCGTCGGGGTCGTAGCAGTGCACCCCGTCACCCATCGCCGCGGCCCAGAGGCGGCCGTCCTCGTCGAAGCGCAGATTGTCGAAGTGCGCGTGCTGCCTGGCGCCCGCCTCGGCGAAGACCCTGCCGTCGGACAGCGTGCCGTCGTCGCGCACGTCGAAGACCCGGATGCGGCCCGCACGGGTGTCGGAGACGAACAACTGCCGCTCGTCGTGCGAGAAGACCAGTCCGTTGGGCGCCTCAAGGCCGTCGGCGGCCAGGCTCACCGCACCGGATACGGGATCGATGCGGTAGACGTTGTTGGCCCCGATCTCCTTCCGGCCGCGGTAGCCCTCGTAGTCGCTGGTGAGACCGAAGTCCGGGTCGGAGAACCAGATCGACCCGTCGGACCTGACCGCCGCGTCGTTGGGGCTGTTCAGCCGCTTGCCCTCCCAGCGCTCGGCCAGGACCGTGATGGTGCCGTCGTGTTCGGTGCGGGTCACCCGGCGGTTGCCCTGCTCACAGGTGATCAGCCGGCCCTCGCGGTCGAGGGTGTTGCCGTTGGTGTGCCCGGCGGAGCGCCGGAAGACGCCGACCGCGCCCGTCTCCTCGTCCCAGCGCAGCATCCGGTCATTGGGGATGTCGCTCCAGACCACCTGGCGCCAGGCCGGCACATACACCGGCCCCTCGGCCCAGCGGCAACCGGTGTACAGCACCTCCAGGGCCGCGTCCCCGTTCATGCACCGTCCGGTGCGGAACCGCTCGTCGAACATCTCGTACAGCCCGGCGCGCTCGCCAGCCATGGGGCTCTCCTTCTCCGACGGATACCACCCAGGCCGAACATTCTTCGGCCTGGGCCTCACCTTGCAGGATCAGCTATGGTCCGTACAAGACGATACCGAATGGAGAGTTGTGGATCACATTGACCGCGCCCTGCTGGCGCAACTCCAGCAGGACGCCACGCAGTCGTACGCGGCGCTCGGGCAGGCCGTGGGGCTGTCCGCCGGTGCCGCTCATGAGCGGGTGCGCAAGCTGCGCGAGCGCGGGGTCATCCGGCGCACGACCGTCGAGGTGGACCCGGCGGCGGTGGGCGGCGCCGTCCTGGCCTACGTCATGGTGGACTCGACCTCGTGGATGGGCGATTCGGCGCAGGCCTTCGCCGCGCTCCCCGAGATCCTGGAGGCACACGTCATCGCCGGCAGCGCCTCGGTGCTGGTGAAGGTCAGGACCACGACCACCGAGCGGCTCCAGGACGTACTGCGCCGGATATACGCCATCGACGGGGTCAGCGGGACGCAGGCCACGGTGGTCCTGGAGACGTTCTTCGAGCGGCCACTCGACCCTGTGCAGGACCAGTAGGGCGCGGCGGCGGCTCGGGGTTCAGCCGGTCCCGAGGACCGGCGCGAGCGGTGGAGGGACGGCCACGGTGGTGGCGGGAGTCTTGGGTGCGGCGGGGCCGCGCCAGAGCGCAAGTGGAGGCGACTATCCGCCAGGGCCCGGCTCCGGCCCGGGCGGCGCCGGGAATACTCGTCGACTCGGCCCGCACCGGTCAGTGACGCGCGAACGCGGACCGGGGACCGATTTCGGCGAGATCTAGCTCAGCCGTGTGCAGTGCGTTCCGACGTAGGTGTTTCCCTCTTCCATCCTCAGCTGCTGGGCGAGGGTGCTGGCCGGGCTGACGAAGAAGTAGACCGGGGGATCGTTCCGGCACCACCACGTTTCGAGGCTGGAATGATCCCGCAGGGTGACCGTGGTGGCCCTGTCGGAGGGAAGTTGCCGGTTGCACTGAATGCCGACCGTGGTGAAGGAATCACCTTTCCCCACCTGGCATGTGACGTGCGGTGTCGCGTTTGCCGGGGCCGCGGCGGTGAGGGTGAGACCGGCCACGGACAGGGTGGCGATACCGATAGAAGCCAATAGGCGGGCTGCCTTCATGGCTTACCCTCCTCCTTCTCTCTCGTGGACTACGGGAATGTCGCTCTGCCGCGCACTCTGTCAGGAGTCGCCCGGCGACCGCCAATTGGATCAGTTGCACGGGTGAGGTATCGGCCACGTAAAGATGGCGGAGAAGGATTCCCGTCCGGATCGCGAAGACATGAGCGGAGGGAAATCCGTTCATCTTTTCCGTTAATTCAACGCGGGGCGCGGCGGAACAGATCCTTCGGCGGGTATACCGGGAGCAAAGTCGGCGGTACGCCCAGGAAATGACGAGGTGACACGGCGGCTTCCGCGGGACCTTGCCGCCCGCGCCCTTCACCGGCATGACCGCTCAAGCGGCGGGCACCCTAGTCAACCCCGCGCATGTTCCGCTGGAAAATGCCAGAACTTCCCCTGGTGGGTGACACGCTGCGTAACCTTTCGTCACCTCAAGCCGCGCCCGGAACCATGCGCGGCCCGTCCACGGCGGCGCCAGGGGAGGAAGTCGCGCGTGCTTGGTATCGACGAGTGCCTGCTGGAAACCATGGGGTTACCCGGCGTGCGGGGAGCCGCCGTGGTCGACTGGACCAGCGGGCTGGCCCTGGGAACCATCGGTGACTCGCCCTGCGGTGACCACGAGACGACGGCCGCCGAGGCGGCGGAGTTCGCCCGGACGGCGGCCGAGCATCCCGCCTTCGTGGCCGACGAGGTGGAACCGGACGGGCCGCTGCCGGTCGAGGACGTGCTCGTCACCTCGCACACCGGCTACCACCTGCTGCGCTTCGTCGAGACGACGTTCGACAGCAGCCTCTTCCTCTACCTCTGGCTCGACCGCGAGCAGGGCAACCTCGCCATGGCCCGGCTGTGCCTGCGCGACCTCGCCCACCGGCTGGTCCTGGGATGACACCCACCGACGACACCTGCGACCGCGTGCCCGTCTCGCCCATGCTGGTACGGCTGGTGGCCGAACGGGCCACCGGGGCACTCCTGCGGGACACCGGCACCCTGTACCTCGTGGACGGGCAGGTGGTCCACGCCGAGAGTCCCGCCGCACCCGGCCTCGACGTGCTGCTCACCGCGAGCGGCCGGATGCGCCCCGAGGCCTGGCGGCGGGCCGTCGACCAGGCCGGCGCGCGCGGTACCGTCGGGCGCTTCCTCGTCGACAGCGGCCAGGTCAGCGGAGGCGAGCTGGAGTTGTGCCACCTCGGCGCGCTCCACGACGCCGCGTTCTTCGCCCTCGCCCCCGGCAAGGGCCCCACCCGGTTCCGCTACGGGGCCCTGCACTGGATCGGCTCCGTGCGGCCCGTCCCCGCCCAGGCGCTGGCCCGGGAGGTCACCCGCCGCAGGGAGCTGCTCGACCGGATCTGGCCCCATCCCGAGGTGGACACCGCGCCCGTCGTCCCCGTACCGGACCGCCCGGGGCTGCCGGTCACCGTCCGCCAGCGCGCCCTGCTCGCCGCGGTGGACGGGGCACGCACCCCCGGCTCCATCGCCCGGTTGCTGGGCCGTCCCGCCTTCCACACCCTCGTGGACGTACGCAGGCTCGCCGCACTCGGCGCGATCGAGACCCCCCTCGCCCCCGCGCCCCGGGAGACCGTGCCCGACTGGGTCGCCCGCGCGTTCGCCGAGGCGACCCGCCCCTCGGACGAGGCCCTGCTGCGCAGGCTGCGGGACGCCCTGGAGGCCATGCCGTGATCCGCGCGCTGCGCCAACGCGCCGAAAGGAGACAGCTGATGACGGCCGAGGCGGAGATCCTTGCCGAACTGCGCCGACTGCGGGCGCGCCTGCCGCAGGTCACCGGCGCCCTGACCGCCAGCGTCGACGGTCTCGTGCTCGCCCAGGAGGCCGTGGAGGACGCCGAGTCGGTCGCCGCGCTGACCGCCGCCGCCCTCGGCGTCGCCCAGCGGCTCATCCACACCACCGGCCGCGGGGCCTTCCGCGAGCTCCTCGTCCAGGGCGAGGACGGTTACGCGGCCACCTACGCGGCGGGCTCCGCCGCCGTGCTCACCCTGCTCGCGCAGCCCCGCACCAACGTCGGCCGTCTGCACCTGGAAGCCCGCCGGGCCGGAGCCCGCATCGGCGAACTGGTCGACGGCGCACTCGAACGGCTGGAGACCTCATGACCAGCACCGGATCCCGGGCCACCCGGCCCCGGAACATGACAGCGAACACCCACCGGAAGGGAAGTGCGAACCCCATGGGCAACACCGAAACCGCGCTCAAGGAAGCGATGACCTCCATCGAGGGCACCATCGGCGTGGCACTCGTCGACTACAGCAGCGGCATGGCCCTCGGCACACTGGGCGGCGGCAAGGACCTGGACCTGTCGGTGGCCGCCGCCGGAAACACCGACGTGGTCCGCGCCAAGGTGCGGACCATGGAACTGCTGGGCCTCAAGGACGAGATCGAGGACATCCTCATCACCCTCGGCGGTCAGTACCACCTCATCCGGCTGCTGAAGGGCCGCGGACACGCCGGTCTCTTCCTCTATCTGGCCCTCGACAAGAGCCGGGCCAACCTGGCGATGGCCCGGCACCAACTGCGCCGGGTCGAGGACATGCTGGAAGTGTGAGCACCCTCCCGTACGGGCAGGGCGTGCCGGGCCCGGGGCCGGGCCCGGCACGCCCCCCGGCCTCAGCGACGGTCCGCCCGCTCGGGAGCGCCGTCGAGGAAGCCGCCCGACTGGTGCTGCCACAGCTTCGCGTAGGCACCGTCGGCCGCGAGCAGTTGGTGGTGGGTGCCCTGCTCCACGATCCGGCCGCGGTCGAGGACGACCAGCCGGTCCATGGTGGCGACCGTGCTCAGCCGGTGCGCCACCACCAGCGCCGTACGGCCGTCCATCAGCCGCCACAGCGCGTCCTGTACGAGGATCTCGCTCTCGGAGTCCAGCGCGCTGGTCGCCTCGTCGAGCAGCAGGATCGGCGCGTCGCGCAGGATCGCCCGGGCCAGCGCGACGCGCTGGCGCTGGCCGCCGGAGAGTTTCACCCCGCGCTCGCCCACCATGGTGTCGAAGCCGTCGGGAAGCGCGTCGGCGAACTCCGTGACGTGCGCGGCCTCGGCCGCGCGCCGGATCTCCTCGTCGGTCGCGGCCGGCCGGGCGAAGGCGATGTTCTCCCGCAGGGTGCGGTGGAACATCGCCGGGTCCTGCGGGACGTACGCCATCAGGCCGCGCAGTTCGCGCTGGCGCACCGTGCTGATGTCCCGGCCGCCGACCAGGATCCGCCCGCCGTCGACGTCCGTCATCCGCAGCAGGAGCCGGGTCAGCGTGGTCTTGCCGCCGCCGGACCGGCCGACGAGACCGATCTTCGTCCCGGTGGGGACCGCCAGGTCGAGGCCCTCGAAGAGCGGCTTGGCGCCCGCGTGGGCGAACGTCACCCCTTCGAAGCGCACCTCGCCCGCCCGGGCGGGCAGTGGCTGGGGCGAGGCGGGATCCAGCACGGTCGGCGGCTCCAGGAGCAGCTCCGTGAACTGCGAAGCCTCCGTCATCGAGCTCTCCAGACGACGGTAGATCTGGTTGAACTCGAACATGATCCGGGTCGCGTTGGTGTAGTACGTGAAGGCGACGATGACCGCCTCGACCCCGTGCTCCCCGCCCCCGAGCCCGACGGCGAGCACCAGGCCCAGCACATTGGTCAGTACGGACAGCGGGGCGACCAGCGTGTCGATGCGCAGGTTCCCGTAGTCCCAGGACCGCAGGGTCAGGCGCCGCGACTCCGCGACACGCAGACGGTGTTCGGCCGCCTCGCGCTCCTCGGCGGCGAACGACCTGACCGTGTCCATGTTCATCAGACTGTCGGCGACATGGCCCGACACCCGGGCGATCGCCCGCTCGCGCTCGGCCACCAGCGCCTGGCGCCGGCGGATCAGGGGCGCCGCGCACAGCGCCGTGAACACGAGCAGCGTCAGGAGCCCGACGACGAGCAGCGGGTCGTACTGCCAGAGCACCACCGAGGCGAAGGCCAGCGGCAGGAAACTGCCGACCACGCTGAACGTCAGGGTGTCGACGCAGTCCTCGAAGCGGGTGGCGAAGCTCAGGACGCGCTTGGTGAGCGACCCGGCGAAGTTGTCGTGGAAGAAGGCGGCGTCCTTGGCGAACAGCTCGTCCATGGCCATCACGTAGAGGTGCTCGATGCCGCGCGCGTCGAGCCGGTTCAGACAGTGCAGCCCGACGCGCCACAGCGCCTCCGCGAACAGCAGCACCCCGGCGAAGCCCAGGACGTACGGCAGTATCGACCCGATAGCGACGGTGTCGCCCTGCCCGGCCATGCGGGAGACGAGTTTGGCGACGACGAGGGGCGCCACGTACTGGAGGCCGATGTTCCCGAGCGCGGGCAGCAGCAGCGCCGGCACGGTCAGCCGCCGCAGCCGGGCCAGTTCGCGCCCATAGTAGCGCAGGGCGAGGAGCACCGAGCCCCTGCTCGTCAAGCCCTCGCGTGATTCTGATGATCCCATCCCACCCCTGTGCTAGGACCGGCAGGTGAGCACACGAGTGTCCCGCGCCCGTACGCCCGCGGTCCATGCGTTTTCTGGCGCCGCGCGGAGCGGCCGAGGGGCGGCCCCTTCCCGGCCTCACGCCCGGGCGTACGCCTCCAGCAGGTCGGCGAGCTCTCCCGGGTGGCTCAGCGCCGCGAGGTGGCCGCCCGGCATCTCGTCCGGTGTGATGCCGAGCCGGTCCTCGGCGACCCGGCGCTGGAAGGCGGCGGGGAAGAACCGGTCGTCGCGGGCGGCCACCACCCGGGTCGGCACACTCGGCCAGGCGTCGAGGGTGAACGGTGTCGCGAAGACCGCGTCGGACTCCTCGGCCGCGTGCTCGGCGGAGGCGTCCACGTCCTCCCGCGCCAGGTCGTGGAGGAAGTACGTCGCCAGGTCGAACGGCGCGTCCGGATCGCGCCCCTCGCTCAGGTCGAACGCCCGACGGGCCGCCTCCTGACCGGTGTTGGCCCACCACTCCCCCGCTGTCTCACCGGGGCGCGGGATCATCCCGTTGACCAGCACGAGCAGGGACACGGGCAGGCGCGCGCACACCAGCGGGGCGGTGAACGCGCCGAGGGACTGCCCCACCACCACCGACTCCCGGTGCTCACCGACCTCGCGGACGACCGTCTCGACGACCGTGTCCACGTACTCCGGCAGTCCCGCGCGGGCGTCGGCTCCCGGCAGCTCCACGGCCACCACGTCGTGCCCCCTGCGGATCAGTTCCCGCTCGACGTGATGCCAGTACCAGGCAGAGCCGCCGGCTCCGGGGATCAACACATAGGTAGTCATGGGGTGTGCCTCTCGCGGTGGGATGTCGACCTGTCCCCCTGTAACTGCCCGCCCCCGCCCTATGCTTGGCCGGTGAACGACTCCGTCATACTTACGGCCACCGCGACGCCGACCGCGCCCCCGCTCACTCTCCGCCCGTGGTGCCCGGACGACATTCCCGCGCTGATCGAGGCGTACCGGGATCCCGCTCTGCGCCGTGGTGCCACCGCCCCGTTGGACAGCGAGGACGATGTGCGGCGGTGGATGCGGATGCAGGAAGAGGGCTGGGCGACGGGCAGCCGGTTCGGCTTCGCGGTCCTCGAAACGGCCCAGGGCACGGAGCCGGCGCGGTTGGTGGGCAATGTGGCGCTCAAGGACGTGGCCGTCGGAAGTCCCGGCGCCGAGGTCGGGTACTGGACGGCAGCGGCGGCACGCGGTCGCGGCGTGGCCCCGCGCGCCCTGGAGGCCCTCACGGCCTGGGCGTTCGACACCTTCGGGACTGCCGGCCTGGACCACCTCGAACTGCTTCACCAGGCGGACAACGGGGCATCGTGCCGGGTCGCGGAGAAGACCGGGTACGCCTTCGACCGGATTCTCCCAGCGTGGCCGCCGAAGTTCCCCCTCGATGGGCATCGGCACGTCAGAACGGCGGCGGGGCGGGCCTCGCGCGCGGAGGAGTAGTACCTTCCTCCGGCAGCCGCCCGGTATGCGACGACCGGCATGCGACGCCCGGCACGGGGCCGGGTCGGCCGCGGCAGGGCCCGTGGCGCGCGGGCGACCGCGCGGCGGCCCTGCCGGGGCGCGTCCGCCGTGCGGCGCCGACGTCCCGCTGCGGCACCCGTCCCGCTAACCGCGCAGGAAGCTGTCCCCGTGCGTCGCGATATGGGCTTCCAGCGCGCTCAGTGCCTGCTGGGTCGCCTCCGCGGTGCCCGAGCCGCGCCGCTCCGCGTAGTAGGCCGCCCCGAGCTTCTTCAGCAGGTCGTTCCCGGCTCGTTGCTGTTGGACCTCGTCCACCTTCTGCTTTCCCTGGGTGAGGGCGGACTGGGCCTGTTCCTTGGCCCGGTCGAGGAATCCCGGCATACCAACCTCCGCTTTCGGTGTACGGCCATTGTGCGTGCTGGGACGGGCCGTCCGGGGCAGGGCGCGCCGCCGCGCGCATGTCGGGACGACGAGTTGTCGGCAAGCGCGTGCGTATCCTCGACCGAGACCCGGAATCAAGGAGGCTTCAGGTGAGTTTCGACGACTTCACCAAACTGGTCGACTCTCCCGTCTACGTGGTGACCGCGTCGGCGGGCGGACGGCGGGCCGGGTGTCTGGTGGGCTTCGCCGGCCAGTGCTCCCTGGAGCCCGAGCGGTTCGTCGTGTGGCTCTCCACCTCCAACCACACCTATCTGGTGGCCCGGGAGGCAACGGTCCTGGCGGTGCACCTGCTGCCGCAGAACCACGATCTGGCCGTGCGGTTCGGCGCCCTGTGCGGGGCCGAGGTGAACAAGTTCGACGGCCTCGCCTGGACCGAAGGCCCGCACGGCACGCCCCTGTTGGCGGATGCCGCGGCCTGGTTCACTGGCGAGATCCTTGAACACTTCGACGGAGGCGACCACGTCGGATTCCTCCTGGCACCCCTCACCGTCCAGGCGAACGGCGGCACGCCCCTGTCCCTGCACCAGACACTGGACATCACGGCCGGGCATCCCGCGTAGGCGTCGCGCGTGGGCAGCTCGCCCACCCGGCACTGTCAGTGGCCGGTGCCAGAATCTGCGTATGAGCAGCGAACCCCTGGCCCTACGACAGGTCACCACGCCCGACGCCGTCACCCCCGAGCTGCGGCAGGCCCTCGTCGACTGCTGGATCGAGGTCACCAACGCCGGTGGGGCTGCCGGGTTCCCCTTCCCGCCGATCGACGCGGCGCAGGCCGCTCCCGCGGTCGACGCGCTCGTCGCGGGCCTGGACCCGAGGACGAGCCGCCTCCTGGTCGCCTCGGTCGGCGGCCATCTGGCGGGCTGGCTGAACGTCCGCCGTACGCTCTTCGAGCTCACCGCGCATTGGGGGACGGTCCACCACGTCCAGACACGGACAGGCCTGCGGGGCCGGGGCATAGGTGCGGCTCTCATGAACCACCTGCGGGAGATCGCCCGCGACGAGATGGGGCTGGAACAGCTCCGCCTGGCCGCGCGCGGCGGTGTCGGGCTGGAGGAGTTCTACGGCCGGCTCGGCTGGAAGGAGACGGGCCGCTGGCCGGACGCCCTTCGCCTCGCCCCCGGGGACGACCGCGACGAAGTCCTGATGGTCCTCACCCCGCTCTGACCGGCCGCCGCCGACTCCCGCCGGCTCCCGGCGGTCAGCCGCCGAAACGGCGTACGTACCGGCTCTGCCAGGGTGTTTCGACGGCGTGGCGGTCGTAGTCGCGCCGTACGTAGGCGACCGCGTCCTCGGCGGGCACCCCGTCGAGGACCGCCAGGCAGGCGAGTGCCGTGCCGGTGCGGCCCCGGCCGCCGCCGCAGGCGAGCTCGACGCGTTCGCGTGCCGCGCGCTCCCAGGCCTCGCGAAGCACCTCGACCGCTCGCGCGCGGTCGCCGGGCAGCCGGAAGTCCGGCCAGCGCAGCCACTCGGCCCGCCAGGGGACGTGCGGAGGCTGTTTGCCGAGCAGATACACGGCGTACGTGGGCGTGGGGCCGTCGGGGAGGGGGCGGCGCAGCGCGCGGCCTCGTACCAGCCGTCCGGAGGGCAGTCGCAGCACCCCCGGTCCGTCCGGATCCCAAAACTCACCGCTCACGCCCACACTCACGCGTCCACCGTAACGGCCCGACGCGGTGCCGCACCGACCTTCTGCCACAATCGCCGGATGGCTGAGGCTGAGCACGACACCGACCGCGGCTATCTGCTGGACAACCGGCAGTCGGAGGCGGGCGTCCGCTTCCGCGCCCTCGCCGAGATCTTCGACCCGGTGACCTTCCGGCACGTGGACCGGCTCGGGATCGGCCCCGGTATGCGGTGCTGGGAGGTCGGCGCGGGCGGCCCCTCGGTGCCGCTCGGGCTGGCCCGGCGCGTGAGTCCGACCGGTACGGTCGTCGCCACCGACATCGACGTGTCCTGGACCCGGGACGCCGCCGACGGCGTGGTCGAGGTGCTCCGCCACGACGTGGCGGCCGATCCGCCGCCGCCCGGCGGCTTCGACCTCGTCCACGCCCGCTTGGTCCTGACGCACGTCAGCGACCGTGCCGAGGCCCTGCGCCGGATGGTCTCGGCGCTGCGCCCCGGCGGCCGGCTGCTCCTGGAGGACGCCGATCCCACGTTGCAGCCGCTGCTGTGCCCGGACGAGTCGGGGCCCGAGCAGCGGCTCGCCAACCGGCTGCGGGCCGGGTTCCGCACCCTGATGGCGGCGCGCGGCGCGGACCTCGCGTACGGGCGGACCCTGCCCAGGGTGCTCCGGGAAGCGGGTCTGGACGGGGTGGAGGCCGACGCGTACTTCCCGATCACCTCGCCGGCGTGTGCCGTGCTGGAGGACGCGACGGTGCGGCAGATCCGCCACCTGCTGACCGGGCAGGGACTGGCCACCGACGAGGAGATCGACCGCCACCTGGCGAACGTCGCCGCCGGACGGCTCGACCTGGCCACCGCTCCGATGATCTCCGCGTGGGGGCGCCGACACCCTTGACGGTGGTGGGGGCGTTGCGCGCCGCTCCTCCGCCAGGGGAGGTCCGACCTCGCGTTCAGCGCAGCTTCTCCAGCGTGCGGGCGGCTTCACGCGCCGTACGTTCGGCCTCCGTCAGCGCCTGGGCGGCCGTCCGGTGGTGCTCCTCCGCTGTCCGGTGTTCGCGTTCGGTCTTCTGGAGCTCGTCCCGGGCGCGCCGGAGCTGTTGCTCCAGGTCCGATACCTGCCGATGGGCCTGGTCGTAGTGGTCGCGTGCCTGTCGCCGCCGCTCGTCCGTCTGCGCGTGCTCGGCACGCCGCTCGCGCAGACGCCGCTGGGCCGCGTCCGCCGCCTCCTTGGCCCGGGCGAGCTCCGCGTGGGCTTGTTCGGCCTGAGCACGTTCCGCTTGGGCGCGTTCGGCCCGAGCGCGTTGCTCGGCTTCCTGGTGGCGCTTGCGGCGCCGGGCGGCGAGTTCGTCCTTGGGCGCGGTCTTCGGGGGAGGCGGCGCCGCCTTGCGTCCGGCCGCCGTCTTGTGTTCGGCCCCCGGCTCGCGTCCGGCCACTGTCTTGCGTCCGGCCGGTTTGTCTGACGCACTGGCCGTCTGAGGGAACGTCGACGGCGGGGTGAGTGCCGATTCCAGGCGGCCCGTGGCCCACTGGTCTGCCGCGTCCTGGTCGGCCAGGACCGCGCGCAGGGTGTTCTCGACGTCCTGCCGTGCCGCGTCCGACAGCCGGTGACCGTTCTCCTGGGCCAGTGCGGCGGCCTGCCCGGACATCGCGGACACCACACTGCGGCGCTGCTCGTTGAGTTCTCTGATCCCGTCGGCGTCCAGGGACCGGTAGGCCTCGCGCAGCGCCTGGCCGAGCTCCAGGAACCGTTCGCTCTCCTCGGGGCGGGAGCGCCGCAGCAGGTTCGCTGCCCACGCCGCGAGGGTGGGGCGGCGGGCGGCGCGGATGCGGCTCGCGTCCTGGGCGCGGCCGGCTGCCTTGGCCGCAGTGGCCAGCTCCGCACGGCGGGCCACGAAGTCGGGGGGCGGCGTGCCGTAGAGCCGGTCGAGAACCGCCTCCGGGTCCTGGTCCGCGCCGCCCGGCTCGCCCTTGCGCTGCATGGTGTCCAGACTCCGCCGAACCGGCGCGCGGCGCACCTCGGCGCCTGAAAGACGAATGGCAAGGAGGTGTTCCCACTCCTTGCCACTCTCAACTTATAGCGCAGTGGGGGCCTTGCCGCAAGGCCCCCGGGGTGGGGCACAATCGCGCACCGAGCTCAGAACGTCAGGCAAATAGGGGGATGTGCGACGTGTGTGCGTTGTTGTCGGTGTACGAGCCGTGGTCGTCGGCTCAGGGGGCGAGCGGTGGCGTGGAGCCGATGGCGGGACCTGTGCGGCCGGCGTGGGTGTCCGGCACCGGTGCGCTGGTGTGCGCCCTGTCGTTCTCCACGGTCGCGTCCCCGGATCGGAGCCACTGACATGATTAACCTGACCACCAGCGCGTTCGACCTGCCCGAGCGGCTGTCCCACAAGGCCGACCCCGCGCTCGTCGACGGCGACGAGCGGCACTTCGCCGCCATCGCGGAGAGCCTCGGCCAGTCGATCGCCGAACTGTCCGACCGGCTGGAGGACGCCCGCAGGGCGCCCGGCGGCAAGGGCCGGGAGGCCATGGACCGGGACACCGAGATCCACCGGCTGACCGGCCGTCTGCGCACCCTGCGCCGCTTCGGCCTGGACCTCTGCCTCGGACACTTCGTACGCGAGGACGACACCGAGCCCGTGTACGTCGGCCGCCTCGGGCTCACCGACGGCACGGGCCGCCGGCTGCTCGTGGACTGGCGCTCCCCGGCCGCCGCGCCGTTCTTCGCCGCGACCCACGCCAATCCGATGGGCCTGGCGAGCCGCCGCAGATACCGCTGGAGCGGGGGCCGGATCAGCGACTACTGGGACGAGGTGTTCACCTCCGAGGGACTGGAAGGGCGCGCCGCGCTCGACGA
Source organism: Streptomyces sp. YS-3 (assembly GCF_045257485.1). Taxonomy (NCBI): domain Bacteria; kingdom Bacillati; phylum Actinomycetota; class Actinomycetes; order Kitasatosporales; family Streptomycetaceae; genus Streptomyces; species Streptomyces sp. YS-3. Next base: position 21,488 of record NZ_JBJHPC010000034.1, read on the forward strand.
CCAGTCCGCGTTCATCGCCAGCCTGGGCGGCAACCGGTCGGCCCGGATGCGGGACGTGCTCTCCACCATCCAGTCCGACCAGGACGCCATCATCCGCGCGGGCTCGCGGGGCGCTCTCGTCGTCGACGGCGGCCCGGGTACGGGCAAGACCGTCGTCGCCCTGCACCGCACCGCCCATCTGCTCTACTCCGACCCGCGCCTCGGCCACCGTCGGGGCGGCGTGCTGTTCGTCGGCCCGCACCGGCCCTATCTGGACTACGTCGCCGACGTCCTGCCCAGCCTGGGTGAGGAGGGCGTGCAAACCTGCGTCATACGGGACCTGGTCGCCGAGGGCGCCTCCGTGAACGCCGAGACCGACCGGGAGGTGGCCCGGCTGAAGTCCTCCGCGGACATGGTGAAGGCGATCGAGCCGGCCGTCGCCCTGTACGAGGAGCCGCCCACCGAGGGGATGACGGTCTCGACCCACTGGTCGGACGTCTGGCTGAGCGCGGACGACTGGGCCGCGGCGTTCGCGGCCGTGGAGCCCGGCACCCCGCACAACGAGGCACGCGACCAGATCCGCGAGGAACTGCTGACGATCCTCATGGACAAGCACGCGGACGAGTACGAGGGCGACAGCGACGGCGGCGACGAGGCGGACGACGAGGTCCCGCCCGCGCTGCTGCGCAGGGCGCTGCTCCAGAACCGGGAGCTGATGGGCGCCCTGAACCGCGCGTGGCCGATGCTGGAGGCCACCGACCTCGTCGGCGACCTGTGGTCGGTGCCCGCGTATCTGCGCAGGTGCGCCCCCTGGCTGAGCGCCGATGACGTACGCAGGCTCCAGCGCGGGGACGCTCGGGCCTGGACGGTGTCCGACCTGCCACTGCTGGACGCCGCCCGGCAGCGGCTCGGCGACGCGGGGGAGTCCGCGCGCAGGAGCCGCCGCGAGGCCGCCGCCGCCACGGAACGCGCCCGCCGGGCCGACGCCATGGCGAGCATGCTCCAGAACGTCGAGATCGACGAGAGCGAAGGCGCGCTGGGGATGCTGCACGGGCGTGACATCCAGGACACCCTGATCGACGACAGCGCGCTGCCCACCGCCGAACGGGATCCCCTGGCCGGGCCGTTCGCGCACATCGTGGTGGACGAGGCCCAGGAGCTCTCCGACGCCGAGTGGCAGATGCTGCTGCGCCGCTGCCCCTCCCGCAGCTTCACCATCGTGGGCGACCGCGCCCAGGCCCGGCACGGGTTCACCGAGTCGTGGCGGGAGCGGCTGGAGCGGGTCGGACTCGACCGGATCGAGGTGGCCACCCTCAGCGTCAACTACCGCACGCCCGAAGAGGTCATGGCGCAGGCCGAGCCCGTCATCCGGGCGGCGCTCCCCGACGCCAACGTGCCGGCCTCGATCCGCAGTAGCGGTATCCCCGTCCGGCACGGGTCGGCGACGGAGCTGGCGGCGATCCTCGACGACTGGCTCGCGACGCACGGCGAGGGGGTGGCCTGCGTCATCGGCGCTCCCCTGTTCCGCGACACACCCCGCGTACGGTCGCTGACTCCGGCCCTGTCGAAGGGACTCGAATTCGATCTGGTCGTCCTCGTCGACCCGGAGGCGTTCGGCGACGGCATCGAGGGCGCCGTCGACCGCTATGTCGCGATGACCCGTGCGACCCGGCAGCTCACGATCCTCACCAGCGCCTGAGCTGCCGCGCCACCCGCCCGGGGACCCTCGCGCGAAAACTTCTCGCGCTCCCTCCCGCGTATCGCCGATCATGTCCGCATGAGCCTCACCACACCGCCCGCCAACGGAGTCCGTACCGCCTGGGAACAGGTTCCCGAGCACGTCAGGCGCGGGCTGGAGGCGCGGCTCGGCGCTCCTGTCGTCGACGCGGTGACCCAGCGCGGCGGGTTCTCGCCGGGCGTGGCCGCGCGGGTACGGCTGGCGGACGGGCGGCGCGCGTTCGTCAAGGCGGTGAGCGCCGAGGCCAATCCGGGCAGTCCGCTGCTCCACCGGGCCGAGGCGCGTATCGCCGCGTCCCTGCCGTCCGCCGTCCCGGCGCCCCGGCTGCTGGCCACCCACGACGAGGCGCCCTGGGTGGCTCTCGCCTTCGAGGACGTCGAGGGGCGTCAGCCCCATGTGCCTTGGCGGCCCGCCGAGTTGGCGCGCGTCCTGGACGCGGTGAGCGAACTCGCGTCGGCCCTCACGCCCGCGCCCGTGGACGTCCTGGCCGTCGCGGAGGCCGAGGCCGAGTCCTTCCGGGGGTGGGAGCAGCTCCTCGACGAGGAGGGCGCGGAGTGCCGGGACCGGCTGGACCCCTGGGCGCGGCGGAACCTGCCCGCGCTCGCCGATCTCGCCGCGCCCTGGGGCGAGTCCGCCTCGGGTGACACCCTCGCCCACGGTGATCTGCGCGCCGATAACCTGCTGCTGACGGCAGACGGCCGTGTCGTCTTCGTGGACTGGCCGCACGCCGTACCGGCCGCGCCCTGGTTCGACCTGCTCCTGATGCTGCCGTGCGTCCGTGCCCAGGGCGGCCCCGACCCGGACGAGGTGTTCACCACACACCCGTTGGGCCGGGATGCCGAGCCCGCGGGTGTCACCGCCACTCTTGCCGCCCTGACCGGCTATTTCATACGCCAGTCACTGCACGAGGCACCGCCCGGCCTGCCGACCCTGCGCGCCTTCCAGGCCGCGCAGGGCGCCGCGGCACTGGAGTGGCTCAGGACCCGGCTCGGCTCACGCCTGCCGTAACAGGCACCCGGGAGTCGACCCACCCAGGGCACGAAAGAAACGCTTAGGTGCCCGCCACGAAGGCGACTTCCAGGACTCACGTCGCTCTCCAGCGGTACAGGACGCACCGGACGTAGGCTGAGGCGCCGTTCACGCGATCGTACGCATATTCCTCTGCGCCCTTGCCGGTGACGGGGGTTGAGAGAGGGGACCCACCGATGGCAGACGCTCGCCCCGAAGACACCGAAGCCGCCGAAGACACCGGCGCTCCGCGGACGACCGGCACCCCGGAAGGCACGGGGGCCCGAAGGCCCGACGCCTCCTCCACCGCCCCCGACGAGGTGACGGGCGAGTTACTCGAACTCTCCCTGGGATACCTCTACTCGGCGGCCCTGCACACCGCCGCGCGTTTCAATATCGCCGATCATCTGGCGGACGGGCCGCTCGGCGCCGACGAACTCGGCAAGGCGGCGGGGGTCGACGGCCCCCACCTCTACCGTCTGCTGCGCTTCCTCGCCACCAAGGGTGTCTTCCGCGAGGACGACGAGGGCCGCTTCCACCTCACCCCGCTCGCCCAGCCGCTGCGCACGGACACCGAGCGCTCGCTGCGCGACTACATCATGGTGCGCGGCGAGCCCGTGTTCTGGCAGTCGGCGGCCCAGCTCCACGAGGCGGTACGCACCGGCAGCACCGCCTTCGAGAACGTGTACGGCGTCCCCTTCTACGACCATGTCGCCGCCGACCCAGAGCTCGGCAGGGCCTTCAACTCCAGCATGGCGGCGTTCTCCGAGACGCTCAGCAACGATGTCGTCGACGCCGTCGACTTCTCCGGAGTCACCAGCGTGGTCGACGTGGGCGGCGGGCGCGGCGGTCTGCTGCGCGCCGTCCTGCGACGCCACCCGCACATGAACGGCACCCTGGTCGACCTGGAGAGCGTGGTGGCGGGGCATGTGCTCGACACCCCGGAGCTGGCCGGCCGCTGGAGCGCGCGGGCCGGGGACTTCTTCACCTCCGTGCCGTCCGGCGCCGATGTCTACCTCCTCAAGCACGTGCTGGCCAGCTGGCCGGACGAGGAGTGCGTACGCATCCTGCGGACCTGCCGCGAGGCCATGCCCGCGCACGCCCGGCTGCTGGTCATCAACGCGATGATCCCGGCGGGCAACGAGCCGCACCCCGGCAAGACCATCGACGTGCTGATGATGACGGTCCTGAACGGAAAGGGCCGCACCCGCGCCGAGTACGAGGCGCTGCTCGCCACGGCGGGTTTCACGGTCGCGCGGGTCCTGGAACCCTCGCCGCACGCCTCGGTGATCGAGGCGGTCGTGGGAGGCTGAGGCGCGTACGCACCTCGCGAGCCGGGGGCCGCGGTCGGCGGCCCCCGACTGGCCGCGCGCTGGTCAGGGCTGGAGCCTGCTGATGTCCCAGCCGTCGTCGGTACGGTCGTAACGGAGCCGTTCGTGCAGGCGCTCGGTGCCGTCGGCCCAGAACTCCACGATCTCGGGGACGAGTCGGTAGGCGGTGAAGGTCGCGGGGCGCGGCAGCGGGCGCTGCGGGTCCGCCAACTCCCTTGCCGTGGCTCGCAACTCGTTCACCTCGTCGAGACCGTTCATCGTCCGGCTCTGCCGGGAGGCGGTCGACATGGCGTGGGTGAAGACGGGCCGTGCGGACCACATGCGGTCGGACTCGGCGTCGGGCAGTTTCTCCACCGGCCCCGCCACGGTGATCTGCTGGCTGGTCTCGCGCCAGTAGAGGACGCCGGACGCCCAGGGGTTCTCCGCGAGTTCGCGCCCTTTCTGGCTGCTGCTGTGACTGAGGAAGACCAGGCCTTCCTTCGTCACGGAGCCGAGGGCCACGATGCGGGAGGAGGAGCGCCCCCGGGCGTCGGCGGTGGCCAGGGCCAGTGCGCGTGGCTCCCGTACTCCGAGCGTGACGCTGTTCTCCAGCCAGGCGGCCAGTAACCCCATCGGCYCGGGCGGCGGGGTCAGGAACTCGGGGAACGCCACCTCGATGGTCCCGGTGAGCGTCTCCGAACGGGGCCCGGG
>NZ_JBJHPC010000331.1:0-8226 GCF_045257485.1 Streptomyces sp. YS-3
CCCCGGCCCTCGTCCGGGAGTCCGGAGCTGCCCCGTTACGAGGTGGGCGACAAGGTCGCCACCCGCACGGCGTACGGCCAGGCGCTCACCGCGCTCGGCACGGCACGCGGCGACGTGGTGGTGCTCGACGGCGAGGTGGGCGACTCGACGAAGGCCGAGCTCTTCGCCAAGGAGCACCCCGAGCGGTACTTCGAGTGCTACATCGCGGAGCAGCAGATGCTGGCGGCGGCCGTGGGCATGGCGAGGCGGGGCTGGCGCCCGTACGCCTGCACCTTCGCCGCGTTCCTGACCCGCGGCCACGACTTCCTGCGGATGGCCGCGATCAGCCGGGCCTCGATGACCGTGGCGGGCTCGCACGCCGGAGTCGCCATCGGGCAGGACGGGCCCTCGCAGATGGGCCTGGAGGACCTGGCGATGTTCCGCGCGGTGCACGGCAGTACGGTGCTCTACCCATGCGACGCCAACCAGACGGCGAAGCTCGTCGCGGCGACCGCGGACGGCGAGGGCATCCGCTATCTGCGCACCACCCGGGGCGACAGCCCGGTCATCTACGGGCCCGACGAGGAGTTCCCCATCGGCGGCGCCAAGGTGCTGCGGGCCTCCCCGCACGACAAGGTGACCCTGGTCGCGGCGGGCGCCACCGTCCACGAGGCGCTGGAGGCGGCGGACGCGCTGGAGGCGGGCGGCATCCCGGTCCGGGTGATCGACCTGTACTCGGTCAAGCCGGTCGACGAGCAGGTGCTCCAGGAGGCCGCCGCCCTGACGGGGTGTCTGGTCACCGTCGAGGACCACCACTCCCAGGGCGGCATCGGCGACGCGGTCGCGGAGTGCTTCGCCGACGGCCGCCCCATGCCCCGGCTCGTCCGGCTCGCCGTCGAGAACATGCCCGGTTCCGCCACCCCCGAGGAGCAGTTGGCCGAGGCCGGCATCGACGCGGCGTCCGTCACCGCGACGGTCCGCGTCCTGTACGAGCGCGTCGTCACCAGCTGATCGGCGGGTTTGCTCCGCCGATGCGGGGCAACCCGGAAAACATCACACGCGAGGAGCCATGGCGAACACATCAGAGAACCAGTCCGGAAACAAGCGCAAGGCCCAGGAGGACCTGCCCGGCGCGATGGACGTGCTGCGCGGCGCCCGGGCCCAGCTCGCCGAACTCACCGGCATGGAGGCGGAGTCGGTCTCCTCCTTCGAACGCTCCGAGGACGGCTGGCTGCTGCGCGTCGAGGTCCTGGAACTCGCCCGGGTCCCGGACACCATGAGTCTGCTCGCCTCGTACGAGGTGGAGCTGGACCCGCACGGCGAGTTGACCGGCTACCGGCGACTGCGCCGGTACGAGCGGGGACGGGCCGACCGCAACACGTGATCCCGGGCGGAACACCCTCCCCCGGAACCACACGGCTTCATCCGACCGCATACCACTGACAGCGAAGGAGGACCGGACACCATGACGGTTGTCCCGGCACAACAGGGCGGCAGCGGCGGGACCAGTGGTCTCTACGACGTCCTTGAACTGGTACTGGACCGAGGGCTCGTGATCGACGCGTTCGTACGCGTCTCCCTGGTCGGCATCGAGATACTCAAGATCGACGTACGCGTGGTCGTCGCGAGCGTCGACACCTATCTGCGCTTCGCCGAGGCGTGCAACCGCCTCGACCTGGAGGCCGGCCCGCGCAAGAGCCCGGGGCTGCCCGACCTGGTCGGCGAGATCACCGAATCCGGCGCACGCGGCAAGTCCAAGGGCGCGCTCTCGGGCGCCGCACAGACCATCTCCGACGCCTTCCAGCAGGCGCGTGAGGAATCCGAGCCGGAGCAGCGACCCCGCCGGCGGACCGCCGCGCGCCGTAAGGAGGAGCAGGAATGACCACGTACGTCTACGGGATCGCCCACCGCACGCACACGCGGCTGCCCGAGGAGATGGGTGGCGTCGGGGATCCCCCGCGCCCGGTGCGCACGGTCGCGGAGGGCGAGCTGATCGCCCTGGTCAGCGACGCGCCCGAGGATCTGCGGCCCAAGCGACGTGACCTGATGGCCCATCAGAGCGTGCTCGCCGAGGCGGGCGCGGGCGGTGCGGTCCTGCCGATGCGCTTCGGCGGCGTCTCCCCCGACGACGAGGCGGTACGGGCGGCGCTCGCCGAGCACGGCGAGCGGTACCTGGAGCGCCTGAAGGCCCTGGAGGGCCGGGTCGAGTACAACATCAAGGCCGCCCACGACGAAGAGGCCGTGCTGCACCAGGTGCTCTCGGAGAGCGCCGAGCTGCGCGCCATGAGCGAGGCCAACCGCAAGGCGGGCGGCGGCACCTACGAGCAGAAGCTGCAACTGGGCGAGCGGATCGCCGCGGCCGTGCAGCAGCGCGAGTCCCGCGACGCCACCCTGCTCCAGCAAGCCCTGGAGGGCGCCGCCGAGGAGCAGCGGCCCGGCCCGCAGTCCACCGGCTGGCTGGCCAACCTCTCCTTCCTGGTCTCCCGGGATCGCGCCGACGAGTTCGTCGCGGCCGTGGAGACGCTGCGCAAGGAGGCGCCGCACCTCGTCGTCCAGGTACACGGCCCGCTGCCTCCGTACAGCTTCACGGAGTGACGGGCCCGACCGACGGGAGGCCCGCGTGGGCCTGATCAAAGAGCTGCTGCTGCTCCCCGCGGCACCCGTGCGCGGCACCTTCTGGGTGCTGGAGCAGGTGGTGGCGCAGGCGGAGCAGCAGTACTACGACCCCTCGGCCATACGTAACGAACTCGCCGCGCTGGAAGAGAAGTTGATGGCGGGTGAGATCGACGAGGCCGAGTTCGACCGCCGCGAGGACGAGCTCCTCGACCGGCTGGAGAACAGGAATCCCTCACGATGAACAACCGGCTGGCAGTAGGGCTCGCGGTAGGCGCGGGCTATGTGCTCGGTCGCACCAAGAAGGCCAAGCTCGCTTTCGGCATCGGCACCATGGTGCTCGGCAAGCGCCTCAAGCTCAGCCCCGGGGCGCTCGCACAGTTCGCGGCCGGGCAGCTGGAGAACAACCCCCAGTTCAAGGAGATCGGCGACCAGCTCCGCCAGGACCTGCGCGGGGTGGGCAAGGCGGCGACCGGCGCCCTGGTGAACAAGCGGCTGGAGGGACTCGCGGACCGGCTGCACGACCGCACCCTCGATGTCCAGGACCGGGTGTCCGGGGTGGCGAAGGACGGGGGCGAGAAGGCCGAGAAGGCCTCCGCCCCCGCCAGGAAGACCGCCGACCGGGCGAAGCGGTCCGCACCCGCGAAGAAGGCGCAGTCGGCGGCGAAGAAGTCCGAGCCGGGCCGCCGAGCCGTCGGCGCGAAGAAGACCGCGGCACGCCGGACCACCGGCACCAAGTCCCGCTCCACGGAGCGCGCCGAGGCGAAGGAGGGTCGCGACCGTGAGTGAGAACGACAGGAAGCAGGGGACGGGCCTGGTCGACAGCGCGGTCACCGACCGCCTGAAAACCGAACTCCAGTCCCTCGCGCTCGCCCAGCTGGAGCGGGCACTGATAGGCATCGGGCGCAAGCTCGGCGAGTCCACGGTGAAGCTGAACGACATCGCCGAGGGGCGCAGCCCCGGGTTCGCCGATCTCGCCCTGAAGGGCGGGCGCAAGCTCACCGAGGGCAAGGGGCCGATGCGCGCCGCCCTGGAGCTGGGCGCCGACCACCTCAAGGAGAATGTCACGGACGCGTTCAAGAACCTGGGCGGCAAGCGCGGCAAGAGCGGCGGCGGCCGTAAGCCGACGGTCATCATGGAGTCGGTGGACGTGGGTGTGCCGGTCCGCGACGCCTATGACCAGTGGACGCAGTACCAGGAGTTCTCGCACTTCGCCAAGGGTGTGCGCAGCGCGGAGAGCGCGGACGACACCACGTCCGACTGGAAGCTGAAGGTCTTCTGGTCCACCCGCAGCTGGAAGGCGCACACCACCGAGCAGATCCCGGACTCGCGGATCGCCTGGACCTCGGAGGGCGCCAAGGGCACCACCAAGGGTGTGGTCACCTTCCACCCGCTGGGCGCCTCGCTCACCCGGGTGCTGCTGGTGATCGAGTACTACCCGAAGGGCCTGTTCGAGAAGACCGGCAACATCTGGCGCGCCCAGGGCCGCCGGGCCCGGCTCGACCTGAAGAACTTCGCCCGGCACATCGCCCTGCGCGGCGAGGCCCCGGACGGCTGGCGCGGTGAGATCCGCGACGGCGAGGTCGTCCTGAGCCACGAGGACGCGCTGGAGCGCGAGGAGGAGACGCGCGACGCCTCGCACGAGGGGTCCTCGCGCGAGGAGGAGCCGGAAGGCGGCGAGAAGGCCTCGCAGGACGCCTACGAGGAGGCCTATGACGACGAGGAGCCGCTGGAGGGCGAGTACGACGAGGAACCGGAGGAGTCCGAGGACGCCGAGGAGGACCAGGAGCCCGAGGAGGACCAGGACCTTCCGGAGGACGAGGACGTCCCGCGGGACGCTCCCGAGGACGAGGCCGTCGAGTACGGCGACGAGTGGGAAGAGGACGAGGCGGAGGAGCCTGAGCCCGAGGAATCCGGGCGCCGGCCCGCCAAGACCGGTTCGCGGAGGCGCTGATGACTACCCCGGGACGGCTCTCCGATCCGTATGCGTCGGACGGCGGCAGCGCGAACCTCGCCGATATCCTCGAACGCGTCCTTGACAAGGGAATCGTCATAGCCGGGGACATCCGCATCAATCTCCTCGACATCGAGCTGCTCACCATCAAACTCCGCCTCATCGTGGCCTCCCTCGACAAGGCGAAGGAGATGGGAATCGACTGGTGGGAGGACGACCCGGCGCTCTCCGGCGCCGCCCGCCGCCGTGAACTCGCCCGGGAGAACGAGCAGTTGCAGGCCCGGGTGGCCGAACTGGAGAGCCGTTACGGCGCCGGTGAGGCCAAGGGTGAGGAACGGCCGGAGGCGGTGCGCGATGAGTGAGGCGCTCTGGTACGTGTACGCGGTCGTGCGGCCCTTCGAGGGGGTACTGCCCGACGGCGTACGCGCTCTGGACGGCGAGCCGCCGCGGCTGATCGTCCACAACGGGCTGTGCGCGGCGGCGAGCCCGGTTCCCGTCGAGGACTTCGACGCCGCGCCGCTGCGCCGGCATCTGGAGGACCTGGACTGGCTCTCCGGTACCGCCCGCACCCATCAGGCGGTGGTGGCCGCGCTGTCCTCGGTGACGTGCGCGGTCCCGCTGCGGCTCGCGACGGTGTGCCGGGACACCAGCGGGGTGCGCCGGCTCCTCGACTCCGGGCACGACAGTTTCACCGCGGCCCTGGACCGGCTGGACGGACGGGTCGAGTGGGGCGTCAAGGTGTACGCGGACGCCCCGGGACCCGAGCCCGCGGCGGCGCCCGCGGGCAAGCCCGCCACCGGGCGGGACTACCTGCGCCGCAGGCTCGGCCAGCGCCAGGCCCGGGACGACACCTGGCGCCAGGCGGGCCTCCTCTCCCGCGATCTGCACGAGGAGCTGTCCGGGCACGCCGAGGCGGAGCGGCTGCACCGGCCGCAGAGCGCGCGGGTCTCCGGGCAGTCCGGCGAGAACGTGCTCAACGCCGCCTATCTGGTACCGCGCGAGCGCAGCGCGGAGTTCATCGGTCTCGTCGAGCGGCACAGGTCGAGGGTCGAGGGCGTACGCGTCGAGGTGACGGGGCCCTGGGCGCCGTACTCGTTCGCGGGGGCCCTGGACGCGGAAGGAGGAAGTGGTGACCCGGACGGTATCGGCTGAGGGCGTACCCGCCGAGCGGCAGGTCGCCCTGGTCGACCTGCTCGACCGGCTGCTCGCGGGAGGCGTGATCCTCGCGGGCGACCTCACCCTGCGCATCGCGGATGTGGACCTCGTCCGGATCGACCTCAACGCCCTGGTCAGCTCGGTGAGCGCGCGGGTCCCCTCGCCGTTCGAGAGCGGCTTCGAGAGCGACTACGAGAGTGACCCGCCCGTGCTGCCGGCGCCCGGTGACCCGCGCGCCCTTCCCGGGGAGGGCTCATGAGCGGGCCCAGGCGGGTCGAGCTGGACCCGGACACGGTGGAGCGCGATCTGGCGCGGCTGGTCCTGACCGTGGTCGAGCTGCTACGGCAGCTGATGGAACGTCAGGCCCTGCGGCGGGTCGAGACCGGTGAGCTCACGGAGGACCAGGAAGAGCGCATCGGCCTGACGTTGATGCTCCTGGAGGACCGGATGGGCGAGCTCAGGTCCAAGTTCGGGCTGCGGCCGGAGGACCTCAACATCGACCTCGGTCCGCTCGGCCCGCTGCTGCCCGTGGAGGCCTCGGCGGGCGACGGCGGTGAGGGGGAGGGCGTGCGGTGAGCGGGAACGGTGACGGCGGGGCGGCGGGGAAGAGCGGGGCGGCCGGGTCGGGCGGGAGCAAGGACTCCGGGACCCGTCTCACGGTCCTCGTCGCGCTCGGCGCGAACCTGCTCATCGCCGCGGCGAAGGCGGCCGGCGGCGTCGTGGCCGGTTCGCCCGCGCTGCTCTCGGAGGCCGCACACTCCGTCGCGGACAGTATGAACGAGGTCTTCCTGCTGGCCGCGCTGCGCCGCAGCCGCCGTCCGCCGGACCGCCGCCACCCCTTCGGCTACGGCAAGGAGCGCTTCTTCTGGTCCCTGCTCGCCGCCGTGGGCATCTTCGTGATGGGCGGCTGCTTCTCCGTCTTCCAGGGCATCGAGGCCCTGCGCTCGGGGGCCCATGAGTCGCACTCGGGCTATATCGCCGGTCTCGCCGTCCTCGCCGTGGCCCTCGTCGCCGAGGGCGGGTCGCTGCTGCGGGCCCTGCACCAGGTGCGCGGGCAGCCCGGCGGCATCGGGCACGACCCGGCGCTGCGGACGGTGGTCGCGGAGGACGGCACGGCCGTGCTCGGCGTCGTCCTCGCGATGATCGGAATGGCCCTGCACATGGCGACCGGGCAGTCGGTATGGGAGGGCTCGGCCTCGCTGGCCATCGGTGTGCTCCTCGGATACGTGGCGTACCGGCTCGGCAAGGAGGCCCGCGACCAGCTCATCGGCGAGGCGGTCGATCCCGAGATGCGCGACCGCATCCGGGCGCTGCTGGACGCCCAGCCGGAGATCGACAGCGTGGAGGCGCTGCTCACCATGCGGCTGGGCACCGATTCCGCGCTCGTGGCGGCCCGGGTGGATCTGATGCCGGGGATGGAGAGCGAGCGGATCGAGCTGGTCTGCGAGCGCATCAAAGCCTCGGTGGCCAATATCTGGCCGGACGCCGACCAGGTCTTCCTCGACGTGACGGACGCGCCCACGGCCGACGCCCGGGCGCGCGGCGAACGTATCGCCTGAAATCGATCTCTGCCCGGCTCCTATTCACCGGGAAAGGGCCCCTGTCCGGAATTCACCGTGCATGACACGGCCGGGCGGGGGCACTCGATTTGACGGAGGTGCATAGCATGGTTCCCCTTCTTGTCGTTCTGCTGCTCGCGCTGCTTCTCTTCGGCGCCGGTTTCGCACTCCAGATTCTGTGGTGGGTCGCCCTCGTCGTACTCGTCCTGTGGCTCGTCGGCTTTGTCGCGCGTCCCGCCGCCGGTGGCGGCCGTGGACGCCGGGGCCGCTGGTACCGCTGGTGACGCGACTTCCGGAGTAATTCCCGGCGCGCGGCCCGCAGATCCGAGGTACACGTTGTTGATGTACGCGTTCGAGAACCGGCCCGGCCGGCCCGGACGTGACCGCCGAATTCCCAGAGATCAGGGTGTGATTACCGTGACCGCAAAGAACGAGAAGGCCAAGGCGAAGGCCGAGCAGGCCAAGGGAAAGGTCAAGGAGACGGTGGCCCGCGCGGTCGGGAACGAGAGCAAGACCGCCGAGGGCCGCACCGAGAAGTCCAAGGGCGATCTGCGGCAGGCCAAGGAGAAGGCCAAGGACGCTTTCAAGAAGTAACCGGCTCCCGGTGCTGCGGGGCCCCGCGAAGGCCACTTCGCGGGGCCCCTTCGTCATGGCCCGTCACGGAGCGCAGCCCTACGGCTCGCGCGGTTCGCCGAACCCGGTCAGGATGGGTGGGCTGGGCCCGCCCCATGTTCAGGAGGACATGATGCTGCTGCCCGACAAGGAGACCCTCGCGCGGCTGCTCTCGCACTACCGGGCGCACGAGCGCGCGGTCCTGGTACAGCCCCACGAGCCGGCCTTGCGCAGACGCTTCGAGGACACCGCCTACACGCTCTGTGTGCTCATGGGCGAGCGCACGGCACGCGAGGCCGTGCACGCCGCCGAGCGCTACCTCGCCCTCGGCCGCCCCGCGCCACGCCCCCCGTT
>NZ_JBJHPC010000332.1:0-8202 GCF_045257485.1 Streptomyces sp. YS-3
GCCAGCCCCGTCGCCCCCAGCGGATGCCCCTTGGAGATCAGACCGCCGGAGGGGTTCACCACCCACCGGCCGCCGTACGTCGTCGCCCCGGACTCCACCAGCTTCCCGGACTCCCCCTCCCCGCACATCCCCAGCGCCTCGTACGTCAGCAGTTCGTTGATGGAGAAGCAGTCGTGCAGCTCGATGACGTCGACGTCCTCGATGCCGAGCCCGGCGCGCTCGTACACGGACCGCGCCGCCGCCCGCGACATGCCGGCCCCGACCACGTCGATGCACCGGCCGGACGCGAAGGACTCCTCCGTGTCCGTCGCCATCGCCTGCGCGACGATCTCCACCGCCCGCTCCTCCAGGCCGTGTTCCGCCGCGAACCGCTCGGAGACGACGACGGCCGCCGCCGCCCCGTCCGAGGTGGGCGAGCACTGCAGCCGTGTCAGCGGCCGGTGGACCGGCGGCGACGCGAGCACCTGCGCCACCGAGTACTCCACCTGGAACTGCGCATGCGGATTGTGCACCGAGTGCCGGTGGTTCTTGGCGCCGACCGCCGCGAGCTGCGCCTCGGTCGTCCCGTACAGCTCCATGTGCTCGCGCGCCGCGTTGCCGAAGATCTGCGCCGTCGGCGGGGTCGCCCCGAAACCGTGGGCGGCGGCCATGACCCCGTAGTGGCGGGCGACCGGGGAGGTGGCGAAGTCGCCGCCGTCCGCCCCGCCGCCGAGCGCGCCGCGTTTCATCTTCTCGAAGCCCAGCGCCAGTACGCACTCGCTCACCCCGCCCTCCACCAGCTGCCGCGCCAGCATCAGCGCGCTCGACCCGGTGGCGCAGTTGTTGCTGACGTTGTGGACGGGGACACCGGTGAGCCCCAGTTCGTACGCCGCCCGCTGGCCAGCCGTCGACGGCTGGAAGCAGTAGCCCGCCAGGACCTGTTCCACCTGCCCGTAACCGATCCCGGCGTCCGCGAGCGCGGCCGTCCCGGCCTCCCGTGCCATGTCCCAGTACTGCCACTCCCGCGACTCGGGCTTCACGAATTCCGTCGTCCCGACCCCGGCCACCAAACTCTTCACGTACCCGCTCCTTCGGCTCGTTCAGTCTCGCGGCAGGCCGAGGATCCGCTCGGCCACGACATTGAGCTGGACCTGCGTGGTACCGCCCGCGATGGTCAGACAGCGGGACATCAGATAGCCGTGGACGGCCTGCCGTGCCGGGCCCTCGGCCGTCGCGCCCGCCGGGCCGAGCAGCTCCAGGGCGAGGTCGGCCACCTTCTGCTGGTGGAGCGTCTGGACGAGCTTGCGCACGCTCGCCCCCGCGCCGGGCTCCAGCCCGGACACCCGGCGCAGGGTGGTGCGCAGCCCGACGCAGGCCAGCGCGTGCGCCTCGGCGGCCAGCGCGCCGATCCGGGCGCGGCAGGCGCCGTCGAGATCGTCGGCGCGGGCGAGCAGTGCCTCCAGACCGGTGTCGAAGGTCAACTGGTCGGCCATGTGGACGCGTTCGTTGCCGAGGGTGTTGCGGGCGACCCGCCAGCCGCCGCCCGGCTCGCCGACGACCGCGTCCGGCGGCAGGGGCGCTCCGTCGAAGTACACCTCGTTGAAGAGCGCGTCGCCGGTGATCTCCCGCAGGGGCCGGATGTCGATCCCGGGGGTGTGCTTCATGTCGACGAGGAAGTACGTCAGGCCCTCGTGCTTGGGCGCCCGGGGGTCGGTGCGGGCGAGCAGGATTCCGTGGTCCGCCCACTGGGCCGCGCTGGTCCACACCTTCTGGCCGGTGATCCGCCAGCCGTCCCCGGTGCGTTCGGCGCGGGTCCGCAGGCTCGCGAGGTCCGAGCCCGCCTCCGGCTCCGAGAACAGCTGGCACCACAGCAGGTCCCCGCGCAGGGTCGGCAGCAGATAGCGCTCCTGCTGCTCCTTCGTGCCGTACGCGAGGAGCGAGGGCACCACCCAGGTGCCGATCCCGAGCTCCGCGACCTTCACCCCGGCCGCGCGCAGCTCCTCCTGGACGACGAGCTGCTGCACGGGCCCCGCGCCCAGGCCGTACGGCGGTGGCAGATGGGGTGCGGCGTATCCGGTGGGGGCGAGGGCGCGCCGGGCGGCGGCCGGGTCGAGGCCGCGTACGGACTCCACCGCCGCGCGCGCCGGGCCCCGGAACGCCCGTGCCTCCTCGGGGAGTTCGAGCCGCAGCTCCCGGCGCGCCCCGGCCCCGGCGAGCCGGACGGCCCGTTGGCGGTGGGTGTCGCCCGCGCCGAGGAGCTGGCGGGCCACCAGGGCGCGGCGCAGATGGAGGTGGGCGTCGTGCTCCCAGGTGAAGCCGGTGCCGCCGAGGATCTGGACGCAGTCCTGGGCGCAGCCGAGGGCCGCGTCCAGGGCCGTGGCCGCCGCCAGGGACGCCACGAGCCCGCGCACCTCGGCCCGCTCCGGCCCGGCCGCCCGCGCCGCGTCCCACACCAGTGCCCGCGCCTGCTCGACCCGGACCAGCATGTCGGCGCAGAGGTGCTTGACCGCCTGGAACCGCCCGATGGGCCGGCCGAACTGCTCGCGCGTCCTGGCGTGGGCGACCGCGGTCTCCAGCGCCCGGCCGGCGGTTCCGCAGGCCTCGGCGGCGAAGAGGACGGCCGCCAGGTCGTGGACGAGCGCGGGGTCCACGGCGAGCGCCCGCCCCTGCGGGACGGCGAGGCGCCGGGCGGTGACCTCGGCGGTGGGGCGGGTGGGGTCGGCGCCGTCGTGCGCCCGTACGTCCAGGTCCGCCGCGTCCACCAGCAGCCACAGCATCTCCTCGCCCGCCCGCGCGGCCAGGACCAGCAGCTCGGCCTGGGCGGCGGCGAGGACGGGCGGGGCGGTCCCGTCGAGCGTCCAGCCGTGCGGGCCCGGTACGGCGGTGAGGCCGCCGGGGCCGAGCGCCACGGCCGCCGTGCGCGCCCCGGTCGCGATCGCCTCCACCGCCTCCGCGTGCCCGGCCCGCTCCAGCACCGCCGCCGCGAGCACACTGGGCAGGTACGGGCCCGGCAGCGCGGCCCGGCCCGCCTCCTCCAGCACCACGGCGAGCTCCACCAGGCCGCCGCCCCCGTACCGCTCGCCCAGATGGATCCCGAGCAGGCCCTGCGCGGCCAGCGCGTCCCAGAAGGGCGGCCGGGAGGCGGGGGCGCCGTCGGCGTCGAGCAGTTTCCGCACCTCCTCGGGCGGTACGGCCCGCGCCAGGCCGCCCCGTACCGCCTCGGCCAGCTCGCGCTGCTCCCGGGTGATCCCGATGCCCATCCGCACTCCCCGCCGTGGCCGCCGCTGGAACGGCGACAGACTAGAACACGTTCCATTCTGACGGAAGGTCAGATCGAGGGCGGGATCGGCCGGGGATTAGGATGTGGCGCCCGGCAGCGCGAGCACCGGCCGCCGCATCCGAACCAAGCCCCGCGCCCGACCCCCAGGAGCCCTGACCATGGCGACACCCAAGCCGGAGATACTCGCCGCCTTCGAGGCCGCCAAGGGGTTCATGCCCGTATGCGAGGGGCTCGCCCTCTACGAGGCGGCCGTCCGGGCGGGCGCGCTGGGCCTGCCGCTCCTGGAGGTCGGCACATACTGCGGTCGCTCCACCCTGCTGCTCGCGGACGCGGCCCGCGCCACCGGGACCGTCGCCGTCACCGTCGACCACCACCGGGGCAGCGAGGAGCAGCAGCCCGGCTGGGAGTACCACGACCCGTCCGTGGTCGACCCGGAGGTCGGTCTGATGGACACCCTGCCCACCTTCCGCCGCACCCTGCACCGGGCCGGCCTCGAAGAGCACGTGATCGCGGTCGTGGGACGCTCGCCGCAGGTGGCGCGGGCCTGGGGCGGCCGGGTCGGGCTGGTCTTCATCGACGGCGGCCACACCGACGAGCACGCCACCGGGGACTACGAGGGCTGGGCCCCGCACCTCGCCGAGGGCGGCCTGCTGGTGATCCACGACGTCTTCCCGGACCCGGTCGACGAGTTCACCGGCCAGGCGCCGTACCGCGTCTATCTGCGGGCCCTGGCGTCCGGCGCGTTCAGCGAGGTCTCGGCCACCGACTCGCTGCGCGTCCTGCGCCGCACCGGCGCCGGAGTGTGACGGCACCGACACCCCGGGGCCGGAGCCGACCGGATCCACCGCGCAGGCCCTAGCATCACTGCGTGTCGTACGACAGCGAGTCCCCCACCCCGCCCCGGCGCCGTCTGCGCGGCAACCTCGTCATCGTGACCGCCGCACTGGCCCCGGCCGCTCTGGCCGGCTGGCTGGTGTGGCAGGCCATGGGCGGCTCCGGCGGCCATGACGACAAGCCGCCCAAGGTGCTGCCGCTGCCCAGCGCGCCCGCCGCGCGGCCCTCGGGGAACGGCGGCGCCAGGCCGCCGGCCGCGACCGCGACGGCCACGCCGTCGCCCTCGGCCTCGGCCTCGGCCGCCACCCAGTCCGCCCGGCCCACCGGGCCGCTCGCGGGCCGGGTCGTGGTGATCGACCCGGGGCACAACCCCAGCAACTTCCAGCACACCGCCGAGATCAACCGCCAGGTCGACATCGGGACCAACAAGAAGGAGTGCGACACCACCGGCACCGACACCGGCGACGGGTACACCGAGGCCGCGTTCACCCTGGACGTGTCGCACCGGCTGCGGGCGCTCCTGGAGAAGCAGGGCGCGACCGTCACGTACACCCAGGACGCGGACCGGCCCTTCGGTCCGTGCGTGGACGAGCGCGCGGCGATCGGCAACCGGGCCAGGGCGGACGCGGTGGTCTCGGTGCACGCCGACGGCTCGGCGCAGGGCAACCACGGGTTCCATGTGATCCTGCCCGCGCTGGTGAACGCCGGGAAGGCGAACACCGCCCCGATCGTGGGCCCCTCGCGTGAGCTGGGTGTGAGGATCGCGGGGAAGTTCGTGCACGCCACCGGCATGCCGCCCTCCAACTACGTGGGCGACGGCACCGGGTTGGACCTCCGCAAGGATCTCGGCGGGCTCAACCTGTCGACCGTGCCGAAGGTGTTCATCGAGTGCGGGAACATGCGCGATTCCGGTGACGCGGCCCTGCTGACGAGCGCGGACTGGCGCCAGCGGGCGGCCCAGGGCATCGCGGACGGGATCGGCGACTTCCTGCGCAAGTGAGGGGCGCGCCGACGGGAGCGGTCGGCTGCGGGTCGGTCACGGTCTGAGCACCGGGGGGACTTCCCACCCGGTCAGACGATAGATTCTCCTCCGGGTGGGGAACCACCCCCGTGCTTCGCGCCGTGTGCACGTACACCGGCGGCAGCGATGACCGCCCCGACGAGACGACCCAAAAGGACTATTACGTGAACATCCGCTCCCTCACGCGAGGCGACGGCGTGGTGATCGGAGCAGCGGTGGTGCTGTTCATCGCCTCGTTCCTCGATCTCTACTCGGTCGGCAATTCGTGCTCCGGTACGTTCTGCCCGAAGCTCGACGTGCCGAATGCCTGGGACGCGCTGGGCCTGCTGATGAGCATGTTCCTGGCCGGCATCATCGGAGCGGTCCTCATCGTGGTGGCCCGTTCGCTGCCGCAGCCGAAGAAGATCGCCGGTATCGACCTGGGCCAGTTCGGCACCGCGTTCACGATCTTCTCGGCGTGGACCGCGTTCTGGACCATCATCGACATGGACAAGGCCGGCGCCGGCATGATCCTCGGCCTGATCGCCGCGCTGGCGCTCGCCGCGGGCGCCGTGGCCGGCCCGATGGTCGCCGCGCTCAAGGCCCCGCTGATGGGCAACCCGAGCCCGGCCGTGGCCCCGTACGGCGGCCAGCCCTACGGCAACCAGCCCGCCGGTGGCTACGGCTACCCGGGCGCCCCGCAGCCGCAGCCGTTCGCGCCCCAGGGCGCCGACCAGAGCCAGGGCGGCCAGGCCCCGGCGCCCGCCGCGGCCCAGCAGCAGCCCGCCGCCGGCGCCCCGGCCGGGGACTTCGCCCCGTTCTGGTTCGCCGTCCCGGTGGCCCGCCAGCTGTACCCGGAGGACGGCTCGGCCACGCCGATCGCGGAGCTCGCGCCCGGCACCTGGTACCTCGCGATGGAGCAGCGCGGCGCGGCCCTGGTCGCGCAGACGCAGGACGGCCGCCGCGGTGTCCTCCAGGACACGACGGGCATCCAGCGCGGCTGACCCCGCGGTCCGGCCGCGGCCGGAACCCGTGCGTACGGGAACGGCCCCCCACCCCTTCCGGGGCGGGGGGCCGTTCCCGTACGCTCCCCTGACGATCCGTCAGATACGGGCAGGGGTGGCGCCATGCGGCTGGGACTCGCACTCGGCTACTGGGGGCGCGGCCCCCATGCCGGACACCTGGAGCTGGCCCGGGAGGCGGAACGCCTCGGGTACACCTCGGTGTGGACGGCCGAGGCCTGGGGTTCGGACGCCTTCACCCCGCTGACCTGGATCGCCGCACACACCTCGCGGATCCGTCTGGGCACGGCCGTCGCGCAGATGGCGGCCCGCACCCCCACCGCGACCGCCATGCACGCGCTGACCCTGGACCACCTCTCGGGCGGCCGGATGATGCTGGGCCTCGGGCTCTCGGGGCCGCAGGTGGTGGAGGGGTGGTACGGGCGGCCCTTCCCCGCCAGCCCGCTGACGGCGACGCGGGAGTACGTGGAGGTGATCCGGCAGGTGCTGCGGCGCGCGGCACCGGTCGAGCTGGACGGCCGCTTCCACGCGCATCCCTACCGGGGTGCGGACGGCACCGGCCTCGGCAGACCGCTGAAGCCGATCACGCATCCGCTGCGGGCGGACCTGCCGGTGCTGCTCGGCGCCGAGGGCCCCAAGAACATCGCGCAGACGACCCGCATCGCGGACGGCTGGCTGCCGCTGTACTGGTCGCCGACCCGCCTCGACGCGTACCGGGCCTCCCTCGACGCGCTGCCCGAGGGCTTCACCGTCGCCCCCATGGTCCGCGCCCACGTCTGCGACGACGTGGCCGAGGGGCTGCTGCCGGTGAAGGCGATGCTCGGCTTCTACATCGGCGGCATGGGGCACGCGGCCCGCAACTTCCACGCGGATCTGATGGCACGGATGGGGTACGAGGCCGAGGCCCGCCGCATCCAGGCGCTGTTCGCCGAGGGCCGCCGCGAGGAGGCGGTGCGGGCGGTGCCGGACGCCTTCGCGGACGAGATCTCGCTGGTCGGGCCACGGGAGCGGATCGCGGAGCGGCTGGAGTCGTGGCGTACGGGCCCGGTGACGGACCTGCTGGTCATGTCACCGGACCCGACGACACTGCGGGTACTGGCGGAGCTGAACGGCTGACGGTGTGCGGGGCGGGTGATCAGCCGCCGCTGAGCTGCGAGGCGGACGGCACCTTGTCCTTGACGTCCGCGCCGGCGCTCTTGCCCGCGCCCTTCACGCCGTTGATGACGTTCTCGAACGTCCCGACGTCCGCGTCGTTGGCGTCGCCCTTGCGCAACTTGCCGCCGAGGCCCTTGAGGGACTCGATGCCGGAGCTGAGGGGGGCGACGGCCTTGGAGAGGAGGGGGTCGCCCTTGGCGTTGTTCACGGCCGCCTTCAGCCGGTTGTACGTGAAGGCCCCGGCGAGGCCCGCCTTCACCAGGGCGAACGTCCGGCCCTTGGCGCCCTTCTTGAACTTGCCCGCCTTGTACGGCTTCACGATCCACTGGTAGGCGGCACCGGCGGCGAGGCCCGCGTTGGCGACGAACCGCGTCTTGGCGAGCTTCTGCTTCTCGAAGGTGCTGGACGGCGAGACGCTGGCCTCCGCCGCGGTCAGGCTGTTGCGGGCGCTCTTGGTTTCGCCTCCGCAGGCGGTCGTCGACACCAGGATGGCGGTGGAGAGGACGACCGCCGCGAGTATGCGGCGGAGCGGGAGCGTACTGGGCACGGTGACCTCCGGGGACGTTTGGGTCTCCCCGGCAGCGTCACCCGCCCGGCGGCACCGGGCCACCCGGCTGGGCCATTCGGGGACCCGGCGTCCGTGTACGGCCCAGGGTGCCCTCCAGGGCGGGGTGCTCGCCTACGGCCGGGCAGGGTCCTCCGGGGGCAAGGTGTTCGTCTGCGGGCCGTCTGTGGCTGGTCGCGCAGTTCCCCGCGCCCCTAACCGCCTAGGGGCGCGGGGAACTGCGCGCGCAACCCACCACGACCCGCAGCCATAATCCGGGCCCTGAAGGGGCGCGGGGAACTGCGCGACCAGCCACAGACGGCCCGCAGACGAACACCTTGCCCCCGGAGGACCCTGCCCGGCCGTAGGCGAGCACCCCGCCCTGGAG
>NZ_JBJHPC010000333.1:0-8182 GCF_045257485.1 Streptomyces sp. YS-3
GCTGCTGCTGATCCGCCGCAGGGCAGGCCGCCGCCCGGTCACCCCACCACAACCGGTCCCGGTAGACCACCCGTTGGAACGGGGCGTCGTCGGGCGCCCGGAGCAGTTCGTGGTCGCCCGTGATCTGCGACGGGCGGTCGAACGACTGGTTCAGCGCCGTGAGGTACGGGGTCCCGGCACCGGACGTCGTCGCGAAGCGTGCCAGCTCCGTGGACTCCTCCGGTACCCGCCCCGCGTACAGCACCTCCGGCGCCCCGCCCCCGATCGCCGACGCCGGTTCCATCCGGTGCGCGGAGACCACGTACAGCCGTAGCGACTGCGCCGTCTTGGCCAGGCGCGACAGCCGCATCGGGTAGACCAGGCGGTCGCTCGCGAACGTCAGCTTCAGGGGGTCGAGCGTGCCCGACAGGGGGCCGTTGCCGGACGCGGGGGCCAGGCGGACCGCCACGTACTCCCACTTGGCGTCGACGTACGGCCGCAGTTCGGTGGAGAGCGCGGGCGGGAGCTGGAAGCCGTTCGCCTTCAGCCAGTCGCGCAGCGCGTCCGGGTCCGTGGCCGTGAGGCGGGCCACGTCGAAGGGGCCGAGGCGTTCGCGGCCGACCACACCGACCGGCGGCGCCGCCGCGCTCGGGGCCGCGGCGCCGTCCCCGACCCGGCGGCGGTCGTGCGTGAAGGGCCAGTCGCCGTCCTCCGGCCAGAAGTGGTCGCGGTCCCGGTGCGCGGGCGCCACCGCGTGCTCCAGGTCGGAGAAGAGCGCGCGTTCGCCGAGCGTCACCGTCGCCCGGTGCGGCACCGGCATGATCCACGCCGCCTTCGGGGCGTCGCCGTCGACCGTGAGACTCATCACGATCTGCTCGCTGTGTCCGTCCCACCGCACCGCCGACGTCTCCTGACGCACGGCGAGTCGCGTACCCGTGCCATGGACCATCGCACCGCACCCGCAGGCGTACGCGGGCGACACCAGCGAGCCGAGTTGGAGGGCCAGCAACGCCCCCGTGACCAGCCAAGTCCGCCGTCCGACGCCTCTGCCGCGCATGCCCCCGCCTTCCGTCCGCCACGCGTCGGCGAGATCGCCGACGGGAGCTACGACGGCATCGCGGCGGGTCCGGTTCCGGTACGCCGCGGACGCCAGTCGTGGTGATTCCGGTCAAAACACGGGTGACAGTCAGGCGAAGTGGGGGTTGCCTGAGTCTCTTGACCGGGGTGGTGCGAGGCTCTGAGGGCAGGCCGCCCCACGGCCGGAGGGCCGTGCGGCAGACGAACAGCGGGCCAACGGAAGACGGTGGGAGGTTCGGCGCGGCGTGGCGAATGCGGAGCACGGCGGACGCGGCAGCACGGTGGACTCGGACTCGGACACGGCGGACTCCCGGGCGGGCACGGCCCGGGTGGTCATGTGGCTGCTGGCCGCGGTTCTCGCGGTACGGCAGATGGCCCATGTCCTGCGGCTCCCACCGGGGGAACGGCTCACCGACCTGGAGACCTGGACGGGCGCGGGCGGCGTGCTGCACGTGCGCGGCGACCTGTACGACACCGGGCACTTCACCGGCACCCCCTTCGCCGGGCTCGTCCTCAAACCGCTGACCCACGCGGCGGAACAGGCGCTCGGGGTGGCCTGGACGTTCTCCACGCTGCTGCTGGTCGCGGTGCTGGGCGCCGTGGCCGCCCGCGCGCTGCCGGGGCCGCTCCCGCGCGGCGGTTCGGTGCTCGCCGTGCCCGTCGCCATCAGTCTGCTCATGATCTCGCTGCCGGTCCGCAACGCCCTCACCACCGGGCAGACCAGCATCATCCCCGTCCTGCTCGTCCTGCTCGGCTGTTTCGCCGTACGGGGTGAGCGCTGCTCCGGGGTGCTCATCGGCGTCGGCGCGGCCCTCCAGCCCACCGTGCTCCTCTTCGTCCCGCTGCTGTGGTTCACCGGACGCCGGCGCGCGGCCCTCTCCACCACCGCCACCTTCGCCGGGGCGACCGCGCTGACCTGGGCGTTGATGCCGCACGACTCCTGGATGTACTGGGTGCACCACGTGGCCGGCGCCGGACTGGGCGCGCGCCCCGACGGCCTCGCCAACCAGTCCCTGCACGGGGCGCTGCTCCGTCTCGGCCTCGAAGGCCCGCTGGAGATCGCGCTCTTCGTCGTCCTCGCCGCCGCCGTGGCCGTCGCCGGGCTGCGCCGGGCCGTCCGGTACGCGCGCGACGGGCAGTTACTGCTCGCCGTCGCCCTCACCGGCTGTGTCGCCGTCGCCGTCTCGCCGACGGCCTGGCAGCACCAGCTCCTGTGGGTGCTGCTGGCGATCGTCGGCCGGGCCGGGACCAAGGCACGCGACCGAGCCGCCTGGCCCGCCGTGGTCGTCCTGGTGATGACGCTCCCGGGCGCGGTGCTCCTGCCCAACGTGGGGTTCCTCCAGCCGCTGCGCGAAAACGTTCCGCTGCTGACCGCGCTGGCGGCGGCCTGCCTGGTCCCGTTCCTGCCGCGTACCTCCGAGCACTTCCGCACGCCGGTACCCACCACCTACGCCCGCCCCGCCCCCGCGCGCTGGGCCCGCGTCCCGCTGCTGCCGTTCTGGCGCCGGGTGCTCAGCCGCCCCAACCTGCTCCTGGAACTGCTCGTCATCCGCGTCGGCTACTCCGCGTACTCCCACATCCGGCTGGAGGCCACCGCCGGGCGGGAGACGGCCCAGGCGCACGGCCGCACCATCGTGTCCATCGAGAGCGCCCTCCACATCGACATCGAGCACTGGGCCAACCACGCGATCCAGCACGTGAAGTGGCTCGGCTCGTTCTTCGACTTCTACTACGAGACGTTCCACTTCATCGTGCCGCTGACGATCCTCGCCGTGCTGTACGTGCGCCGCCCGGTGGACTACCGCTGGGCCCGCTCGGCGCTGGGCCTCGCCACGCTCCTCGGCCTGCTCGGCTTCTGGTTCTTCCCGCTGGCCCCGCCGCGCCTGATGCCGGGCATGGACTTCATCGACACCGTCCACGGCCCGCAGGACCTGGCCAACCCGGACTACGGGGCGATGACGCAGGTCACCAACCAGTACGCGGCGATGCCCTCGCTGCACTTCGGCTGGTCCCTGTGGTGCGGGATCGTGATCGCGGTGGTGGCCCCCAAGCTGTGGATGAAGGCCCTGGGCCTGCTCCACCCGCTCTTCACGGTCTGCGCGATAGTCGTCACCGCCAACCACTGGGTGCTCGACGCGGTGGGCGGTGCCACGGTCGTCGGCGCGGGCTTCGCCCTGGTGTACGTGCTGGCCGGCCCGCGCGGCGTTCAGCTCCCCCAGCCGCCCGGGCCCAGAGCGGCGACATGGGGCGGCAGCGCGATGCCGGCGGGCAGAGCCGGGTCGGGCTCCGGCGCGCCGAAGTAGGTCCGCAGCGGCACCACGCCCGCCCACAGCCCGAGTTCGCCGTCCGGCCCGTCCCCGTCCTGGGGTGGGCCGGACGCGGTCTTCACGGACGCCTCCTCCAGCGTCAGCGCGAGCAGCGAGGTGGCGGCGAGCTCCTTGCGGCTGGGCTCGCGCGCGTACTCCCACTGTCCCGGAGCGCAGTTCTCGGTCAGGACCCGCAGCCCGTGCAGCAGCTCGTCGTCATCGGTGACCGGGCGCGGCACGCCGTAGATCATCGCGCTGCGGTAGTTGATCCCGTGCTCGAAGACGGACCGGGCTAGGACGAGCCCGTCGATGTGCGTCACGGTCACGCACACCGTGCTGTCCGGGGCCTGGACGAGGCTGCGGCCGGCCACCGAGCCGTGGAGGTAGAGGGTACGGGTGGCGAAGTCCACGCCGTACACCGTGGGAACGGCCATCGGCGTGCCGTCCACCACCACACCGAGGTGGCAGACGAACCCGGCGCGCAGGACGGCGTCGAGGTCGGCCACCTCGGTACTGCCCTGCTCCCGCAGCCGCCGGTGCCGGGTCCGCTCGGTCACCGCAAGCTGCCCCGTTTGCTGCTGATTCTGTTCCTGGATACTCATTCCCCCACCGATTCCGTTGGCGTGATGCGTGCAGACAACTATTTCAGTCGCCCTGCAGGCAATCAAGGGGCGAGGTCATACCCTGCCTCGTCGGCGCGGGTGCGGGGGCCGGGGCGCTGCCGCACTCGAACCACACCGTCTTACCGGCCGTGACCGGCCCCGGCGTCACCCCCCACCTGTCGACCACCGCGTCCAGGAGGACGAGCCCCCGCCCGAACTCGTCCTCCTCCGACGCGTCGAGAGGAAGCGGCAGCTGCGGATGGCGGTCCGACACCTCGACCCGGACGCCGTGCGGCCGGCGCCGGAGCAGCAACTCGCAGTAGCGGTCCGGCACATGCCGCACCACATTGGCGAGCAGCTCCGTCACGGCGAGCTCGACCGCGTCCACGAGGTCGGACATGGCCCAGAGGTCGAGGTGCATACGGACGATCCTGCGGACGTGGCGGGCGGAGTGCGCGCCGACCGTCAGGCGCATGCAGTACTGGGAATTGTCGTTCACGGTACGAGCGTCCCGCCCGATGGCTACTCTCGGCTACGAAATGAATACAATCCGCGCACGTGTAAGCGGAGTTGAGTCCGAGGGGGTACCCGCCGTGGTCCACATCAACGTCCTCGACCCGAGCGCGTCGCCGCTCGACTACTACGGATACGAGCTCCGCCGCTACCGCGAGGCGGGCGGGCTCACCCAGAAGCAACTGGGCGCGATCATCTCGTACACCGGCTCGCTCATCGGCCAGATCGAGACAGCGAGAAAACTCCCCACGGCGGACTTCAGCGAACGCGCCGACGCGGCGCTCGGCACGGGCGGGTTACTGTCCCGGCTGCTCCCCCTGGTCCTGCGGAGCCAGCTCCCGGCGTGGTTTCAGCAGGTGGCGGAGCTGGAGTCACGGGCGACGGAGATCTGTACGTTCCAGACGCACATGGTGCATGGGCTGCTTCAGACGCAGGGGTATGCGCGGGCGGTGCTGGGTGCGGTGGATCCCGACAACCTGGACGACCGGACAGCGGTCCGCATCGCGCGACAGCGAATCCTGGGGAGGGCGAACCCCCCGGTCCTGTGGGCGATCCTGGGGGAAGCGGCACTGAATCAGGAGATTGGCGGGGCATCCGTGATGCGGGAGCAACTTGAGCGCCTGTTGAGTTACGAGCACGTCCCGCAAACCAACATTCAGGTGCTGCCATACGGCGCCGGTGCACACGCCGGTCTACAAGGCTCCTTTAACCTCTATCGGTTCTCCGACGACCCTGCGATCGTCTACACCGAGGGTTACGGCATGGGGCATCCGACTGCCAACCCGGAGACCGTCAGGGACTGTTCGCTCCGATACGATCATCTCCAGGCAGCCGCCCTGTCCTTGCGGGACTCGGCAGAGCTGATCCGGCGGGTGATGGAGGAGCGCTATGGGGAGCAACGACTCTGAGCTGGCCGACGCCCAGTGGCGTAAGTCGAGCTACAGCGGCGATCAGGGTGGCGACTGCGTCGAATGCGCCACCCTCCACGGCGCCGCCTGGCGCAAGTCGTCGCACAGCAGCGACCAGGGTGGCGAGTGCATAGAGGTCGCAGACCTCCCCCACGCCGTCGCCGTCCGCGACTCCAAGGACCCGGACGGCCCGGTCATCACGCTCTCTCCCGCCGCGTTCGGCGCGTTCGTCAGATCCGTTACGGCGTGACCTGAAGCTCCTTGATGCCGTTCAGCCACGCTGAACGGAGACGGCGCGGGTCGCCCGCGAGCGTGAGGTTCGGCAGGGCGTCCGCGATGGCGTTGAAGATCAGGTTGATTTCCAGCACCGCCAGCGACTTGCCGAGGCAGAAGTGGGGGCCTCCGCCGCCGAAGCCGAGGTGGGGGTTGGGGTCGCGGAGGATGTCGAACCGCTCGGGCTCGTCGAAGAGTTCGGGATCGTTGTTGGCGGAGGAGTAGAACAGGCCGACCCGGTCGCCCGCCTTGATCTTCTCGCCGCCGAGCTCGGTGTCCTGGACCGCCGTACGCTGGAAGGACACCACGGGTGTCGCCCAGCGCACGATCTCCTCGGCTGCGGTCTCGGGGCGTTCGCGTTTGTACAGTTCCCACTGGTCGGGGTGGGTGAGGAACGCGTGCATGCCGTGGCTGATGGCGTTGCGGGTCGTCTCGTTGCCCGCGACCGCCAGCAGGATGACGAAGAAGCCGAACTCGTCGGCCAGCAGGTTGCCCTCGCCCTCGGCGGCGACGAGCGTCGAGACGATGTCCTTCGCCGGGCACTCCTTGCGTGCCGCCGCGAGGTTCATCGCGTAACTGACGATCTCCATGGCGGCCTCGGAGCTGATCTCCTCGGTGAGGGCGTACTCGGGGTCGTCGTACGCCGCCATCTTGTTGGACCAGTCGAAGATCTTCGTACGGTCTTCCTGCGGTACGCCGATCAGCTCCGCGATCGCCTGGAGCGGCAGCTCGACGGCGATGTTGGTGACGAAGTCGAAGGAGTCGCGGCCCTCGGAGGCGGCGAGGGCCGTGTCGACGATCCGGCGGGCGCGGTCGCGCAGGGCGGATTCCAGCGAGCGGATCGCGCGCGGGGTGAAGCCGCGCTGGACGATCTGGCGGACCCGGGTGTGCTCCGGCGGATCCATGTTCAGCATGATCAGCCGCTGGACCTCGATCTGCTCCCGGGTGATGTTCTGGTTGAAGCGGATGATCGCGGTGTTGGTGGTGGAGGAGAACAGCTCCGGGTGGGTGGAGACGTATTTGACGTCGGCGTGCCGGGTCACCACCCAGTAGCCGTCGTCGCCGAAGCCGGCGAGACCGTGCGGCTGGGAGCACCAGAAGACCGGGGCGGTCTGCCGCGCCTCGGCGAACTCCGGGTACGGGACGCGGTCCTGGAGCAGGTCGGGGTCGGTGAAGTCGAACCCCTCGGGAAGGTGGGGGCAGCGCATCGGCAGCTCCATCCGGTCGGCACGTTCGGACACGTTTCCTGACGACCCATCAGAATTGTCTGAAAGGTAGTAACGGGTTCTACAAGTCGCAAGGGTGCGGGGGGTGTTCGTTCTCGCGCGGGAGCGCGCGCGGTAGGTGCACAACCCTTGCGTACCGGGGGTAGCCCTCACCAGACTGCAAGCAGAACTAGAACGCGTACTAGTTCGGTCCGTGGCGGCTCCGGGAGGCCCCGC
Source organism: Streptomyces sp. YS-3 (assembly GCF_045257485.1). Taxonomy (NCBI): domain Bacteria; kingdom Bacillati; phylum Actinomycetota; class Actinomycetes; order Kitasatosporales; family Streptomycetaceae; genus Streptomyces; species Streptomyces sp. YS-3. The sequence goes on from NZ_JBJHPC010000333.1 coordinate 7,101, forward strand.
GGCCGGGCTTGGAGTCGTTGAGGAGAGGACGAGCTCATGGCCGCGGAACCCGTCATCGTCGAAGCCGTACGCACGCCGATCGGCAAGCGCGGAGGCGCTCTCGCCAATCTCCACCCCGCCTATCTGCTCGGCGAGACCTACCGCGAGCTGCTGGGGCGCACCGGCATCCACGCGGACTGTGTCGAGCAGATCGTCGGCGGGACGGTCACGCACGCCGGTGAGCAGTCGATGAACCCGGCGCGCAACGCGTGGCTGGCGATGGGGCTTCCGTACGAGACGGCGGCGACCACGGTCGACTGCCAGTGCGGCTCCTCCCAGCAGGCCAGCCACATGGTCGCGAACATGATCGCGGCGGGGGTGGTGGACGTGGGCATCAGCTGCGGGGTGGAGGCGATGTCGCGGGTGCCGCTGGGGTCGGGGTCCAAGCACGGGCCGGGCAAGCCGTTCCCGGACGAGTGGAACGTGGACCTGCCCAACCAGTTCGAGGCGGCGGAGCGGATCGCCCGGCACCGGGGGCTGACGCGCGAGCGCGTCGACTCGCTCGGGCTGCTCTCGCAGGAGCGGGCGGGGGTGGCGTGGGCGGAGGAGCGGTTCAAGCGGGAGACGTTCGCGGTGCAGGTGCCGACGACGGAGGAGGAGCAGGCGGCCGGGCAGGGAATGTGGCGGCTGGTGGACCGGGACGAGGGGTTGCGGGACACGTCCATGGAGGCGCTGGCCCGGCTCAAGCCGGTGATGCCGACGGCGGTGCACACGGCCGGGAACTCCTCGCAGATCTCCGACGGGGCGGCGGCGATCATGTGGGCGTCGAAGCGGATGGCGCGGGCGCTGAAGCTGCGCCCGCGGGCGCGGATCGTGGCGCAGGCCGTGGTGGGCGCCGATCCGCACTTCCATCTGGACGGGCCGATCGACGCGACGCGGGCGGTGCTGGGGAAGGCGGGGATGTCGCTGCGGGACATCGACGTGGTCGAGATCAACGAGGCGTTCGCGTCGGTGGTGCTGTCGTGSGCGCAGGTCTTCGACCAGGACCTGGACAAGGTGAACGTGAACGGCGGGGCGATCGCGCTGGGGCATCCGGTGGGGGC
>NZ_JBJHPC010000334.1:0-8169 GCF_045257485.1 Streptomyces sp. YS-3
CGACAGGCCCCCGGCCGCCCCGCGCGGCACCGGGGGCCCTGTCGTGCCCCGGGCGGCGAGAAGACGGCCCGCCGCCGCTTCAAACAAGAACCGCTCACTCGGAGTACTCCAGTCGACACGCCGAAGAATCTCCACTTCTGTGGGGGTATCTACCTGTCTCGATCACCTGGAGGGCACAGTGCGGTCGGAGAGTCCGTCGGAGCGTTACGACTACGAGGCCCACAGCCGGCTCGCCGGACCGCTCACGGAGGCCGACAGGACGGGTTACCGGGTGCGGTACCGCAGTCTCCTCTCCGCCGAACCGCACCGAATACGCGCCGTCCTGCTGATGGCACTGGCGCCCGTGCTCACCGCGGTCCTCCTCGTCTACCTGGTGTGGCCCACCCACTGGGTGGAGCGCGAGGGCGGCGACGAGTGGCTGGTCGGACTGGACATCGCGATGCTCGTCGCGATCGGCCTGATCGAGCTCTTCATGCTCGTCAACGTCGTCTCGATCGCCCACGCCACGATGGTCGCCCAGGACCCCGTACCGGTGTATCCCGAGCCCGGTACCCGGGTCGCCTTCCTCACCACCTGGGTGCCCGGCAAGGAGCCGATATCCATGGTCCGGGCCACCCTCCGGGGCGCGGTCCGCCTGCACCACGTGGGCCCCCTGGACGTCTGGCTCCTGGACGAGGGCGACGACGACCGGGCCAGGGCGCTCTGCCGGGAGCTGGGGGTGCACCACTTCACCCGCAGGGGCGTCCCCGAGTGGAACCGCCACAAGGGCCCGCACAAGGCCCGTACCAAACACGGCAACTACAACGCCTGGCTCGCCATGCACGGCGCCGACTACGACTTCTTCGCCTCCGTCGACACCGACCACGTACCGCTGCCGAACTTCCTGGAGCGGATGATGGGGTACTTCCGCGACCCCGACGTGGCGTTCGTCGTCGGCCCCCAGGTCTACGGCAACTACGACTCGCCCGTCACCAAGGCCGCCGAGTCCCAGCAGTTCCTCTTCCACGCGCTGATCCAGCGGGCCGGCAACCGCTACCGCGCCCCGATGTTCGTCGGCACCAACAACATCGTCAGGATCAGCGCGCTGCGCCAGGTCGGCGGGCTCCACGACTCGGTCACCGAGGACATGGCCACCGGCTTCGAGCTGCACCGCCGCCGCAACCCCGGGACCGGCCGCTTCTGGCGGTCCGTCTACACCCCGGACGTGCTCGCCGTCGGCGAGGGCCCCGAGTCCTGGACCGACTTCTTCACCCAGCAGACGCGCTGGTCGCGCGGTACGTACGAGACGCTCCTCAAGCAGTACTGGAAGGCGCTGTTCCGGGTGCCGCCCGGGCGGCTCCTGTCGTATTCGCTGATGCTCGTCTACTACCCGATGACCGCCGTCAACTGGCTGCTCGGCATGGTCAGCTGCGTGCTGTTCCTGTGGTTCGGGGCCTCCGGCACCCAGGTCTCCGCCTCCGTCTGGCTGATGCTCTACAGCGACGCCGCCGCCCTCCAGATCGGCCTCTACCTGTGGAACCGCCGCCACAACGTCTCGCCCCACGAACCCCAGGGCTCCGGCGGCCTCGCCGGCATGGGGATGTCCGCGCTCTGCGCGCCCGTCTACCTCAAGTCGCTCCTCTCGGCGGTGCTGCGCACCCGCGGCCAGTTCGTCGTCACCCCCAAGGGCGGCGCGGCCAGCCCCGACCGGCTGTGGACCTTCCGCATCCATCTGTTCTGGGCCGCGGTGCTCGTCGTCTCGCTCGGCGCCTCGGTCCACTACGGCCACACCCACGCGGCGATGCGGACCTGGGCGGTGCTCGCCCTCGCCATCGCGCTGGCCCCGGTCGCCGTCTGGTCCTTCGGCGTCCGGCGCGAGCACGCGGCGGTCCGGCGGCAGGCCCCGGCACGGCCGGCCGAGCCCGCCGAGACGGAGGCCGCGCTCGCCGCCGCCACCGCACCGGCTGCCTCGACGACCGGAGGGAACTGACCCATGGCCCAGCGGCTCTCCCCCCGCACCAAGAAGACGCTCCTGGGCGGCGGCGCCGTCCTGCTGCTCGCCGGGCTCAACGCCCCGGCCGCGCTCTCCTTCGCCGAGGAGCAGTACCACGCGTACCGGATCCGCCAACCCGACTACATGCGCAAGTACGGCGCCTGGGACACCGTCGACATTCCCGCGAAGTACCGCACCAACGCGATCCACGCGGCCCTGCTCCACACCGGCAAGGTGCTGATCATCGCCGGGTCCGGCAACAAGCAGGAGAAGTTCGACGCGGGCTCCTTCGACACGGTGCTGTGGAACCCCACGGACAACTCCTTCAAGAAGGTCCCCACCCCCGAGGACTTCTTCTGCTCCGGCCACGCCCAGCTCCCCGACGGCCGTCTCCTGGTCGCGGGCGGCACTGCCCGCTACGAGGTGCTGGACGCGCAGATGAAGCGGGCCGGCGGCGGGATGCGGGTGAAGAACGAGAACCCGGACAAGGCCGTCACCCTCAAGAAGGGCACCCGTTTCCGCTCCCCGTCGGGCGTCGCGTATGTGTCGAGGTTCGACGTGACCGTGCCCCCGGCCAAGCGCGAGTTCGAGATCGGCTACTACGCCACCGGCCAGATGAGGCCGTGGAAGACCAAGGTCACCCCGGCCGAGGCCCGGGTCTTCGTGGAGGCGACGGCCGAGGGGCCCGAGTCGGTGACCACCCGGCAGGCGCAGTACGCGATCGAAGGGCTCAGCGGCGAGGACGCCGAGAACACGTACGGCCTCGCCGAGAAGATCACCATGGACAAGCAGGACTTCCAGGGGATCCGGTCGGCGTACGAGTTCGACCCGAAGGCGGAGAAGTACGTCCCCGTCCCGCCCATGCGCGAGGCCCGCTGGTATCCGACGCTCACCACCCTCCAGGACGGCCGGGTGCTCGCCGTCTCCGGACTCGACGACGTGGGCACGATCCTCGCGGGCGACAACGAGATCTACGACCCGAGGACCAAGAAGTGGTCCACGGGGCCGTTCCGGTACTTCCCGACCTACCCCTCGCTCTTCCTCACCAAGAGCGGCAAGCTCTTCTACTCCGGCGCCAACGCGGGCTACGGACCCGCCGACAAGGGCCGCGAGCCCGGCCTGTGGGACCTCACGGCCAACACCTTCCAGAAGATCGGCGGCCTGGGCGACGGAGACCAGCTGGAGACGGCGAGCTCGCTGCTGCTCCCGCCCGCCCAGGCCCAGCGGTTCATGCTGCTGGGCGGCGGCGGGGTCGGCGAGTCCAAGAAGTCCACCCCCCGCACCGCCCTGGTCGACCTCGCGCAGGACAACCCCGCCTTCAAGCCCGGGCCCGAGCTCCCGCAGGGCACCCGCTACCTCAACAGCGTGATCCTGCCCGACGACTCCGTCTTCACCACCGGCGGTTCGAAGGACTACCGGGGCCGCGGCGCCAGCAACATTCTCAGGGCCCAGTTCTACGACCCCGCCTCCAACGCCTTCCGCGAGGCCGCCGACCCCACGGTCGGGCGCAACTACCACTCGGAGGCACTGCTGCTGCCCGACGGCCGGGTCGCGACCTTCGGCTCCGACTCGCTCTTCGGCGACAAGAACAACACCAAGCTCGGCAAGTTCGAGCAGCGCATGGAGATCTACACCCCGCCCTACCTCTACCGCGACAAGGACAAGCGCCCGGCGCTGGGCGACGGCCCGCAGGCGGTCGGCCAGGACCGCCGCGCCACCTTCCCCGCCGCCCACCCCGAGCGGATCGCCAGGGCCCGGCTGATGCGGCCGAGCGCGGTCACCCACACCACCGACGTCGAGCAGCGCTCGATCGACGTACGTCTGACCAAGGACAGCAACTCGGTGACCGTCGAGGTGCCGCGCGACAAGGCGCTCGTGCCGCCCGGCTGGTACATGCTCTTCGTCACCGACGCCCAGGGCACGCCGTCCGAGGCGAAGTGGCTGCTGATCGACTAGACGGACCGGACGACCGGATGACCGACCGAACGGCTCGCGCCGGGCGGTGGGTCAGGCCCTGGAGCGGCGGGCCAGGTCCAGGGCGTACTCGGGCCACCAGGCGCCGGCCGGGGGCCCGCCCCGGCAGGTCCCGTCCGAGTCGCCGGGCCGCTTGATCCACAGGTACGCGTCGAGCAGCGGGTCCCCGGTCCCGGTGGTCGGCGGGGTGCCGAGCGCCCGGCCGGGCGGGTTGCACCAGGCCTGTTCGGGGTCCTCCGGGAGCGGCCCGGCCCCGTTCCGGCTGGTGTCGACCACGAAGTGCTTGCCGCCGAGCCCCTGGGAGACCCTGGCGCCGTACGCGCGTACGGACTCGTCCGTCTGGAAGTTGGAGACGTTCAGCGCGAACCCGTCCGCGCGGGCGACCCCGGCCCGGGTCAGCGGCTCGACCAGCCGGCCCGGGTCCGGCACCCAGGCCGGGTTGCCCGCGTCCAGGTAGACCCTGGTGTTCGGCAGCTTCTTGAAGTGGTCGATCGCCTCGTTGAGCAGCTGGTACCGCTCGTCCCGGTGCTCGGGCGTGGTGCAGCCGTCGACCATGTGGGCGACCGCGTCCGGCTCCAGGACCACGATCGCCTTCGCGTCCCCGATCGCGTCGCCGAACCTGCCGTACCAGGTCCGGTACGCGGCCACGTCCGGGGCGCCGCCCGCCGAGAGCCCGCCGCAGTCGCGGTGCGGGATGTTGTACGCGACGAGCAGGACCGTGCGGTGGTTCCTGGCCGCGCCCGCCACGGCCCGGCGGATCCCCGGCCCCGGGTCGTCCCCGGAGGGCCAGTCGGCCACCGGCCGGTCCGCGATCCGCCGCAGCGCCTCGGCGTCGGCGGTGCGCCCCTGCGCCTTCCAGATCCTGATCTGCCTGGCGGCGTTGCTGTCCGGGTCGACCCAGAAGGGGCCGCCGGCCGCCGGCTCGGCGCCCTCGCCGGTGGAGTGGCGCTCGGCGGAGGCGGAGGTCGCGCCCTCGGGGGAGGAGGAGCAGCCGACGGCCAGGGTGAGCAGGGCGGCGGCGAGCAGGATGCGGTGCCGGGCGTTCGCGGGCCGGGCCTTTCCGTGCCGGAACATACGGCTCCCTGGGGTCACGGGCGTAACACAGGACGCGGGCAATCGTGACATATCGGTCACTCACCGCAGGGGAGCGCCACGGGCGGGCCGGGCATGGGGAGTGGGCCGAAGTGTGAGACGGAGCTGACCGGCATGTGACCAGTCGGTAAGGTCGACGCGTGCCGAAGCCCCTCAGCCTCCCGTTCGACCCCATCGCCCGCGCCGACGAGCTCTGGCAGCAGCGCTGGGGACCGGTCCCCTCCATGGGGGCGATCACCTCGATCATGCGCGCGCACCAGATCCTGCTCGCCGAGGTCGACGCGGTGGTCAAGCCGTACGGGCTGACCTTCGCGCGCTACGAGGCGCTGGTGCTGCTCACCTTCTCCAAGGCCGGTGAGCTGCCGATGTCCAAGATCGGCGAGCGTCTGATGGTCCACCCCACCTCGGTGACCAACACCGTGGACCGGCTGGTGCGGTCGGGGCTGGTCGACAAGCGGCCCAACCCCAACGACGGACGCGGCACCCTCGCCTCCATCACGGATAAGGGGCGCGAGGTCGTGGAGAACGCGACGCGGGACCTGATGGAGATGGACTTCGGGCTCGGTGTCTACGACGCGGAGGAGTGCGGCGAGATCTTCGCCCTGCTGAGGCCGCTGCGGGTGGCCGCGCGCGATTTCGAGGACGAGTAGGGCCCGGCCCGTTCGTCGCGCCCCCCGAAGGGGTGGCCCGGCCAAGATCGCGGGTTCGCGGCCGTTACGCTCGTAGGCATGAAAAAGAGCGTGCTGACCCGGTACCGGGCGATGGCCTACATCACGGGCGTCCTCCTCGTCCTGCTGACTCTCGGCGTCATCGCCAAGTACCTGCTGGACATGGACGGCGCGGCCGACTTCACCAAGATCGTGGGCATCGCGCACGGCTGGCTGTACGTCCTGTACCTCGTCTGCGCCTTCGACCTCGGCTCCAAGGCGAAGTGGCCGGTCGGCAAGCAACTGTGGGTGCTCATCGCCGGCACGATTCCCACCGCCGCCTTCTTCGTCGAGCGCAAGGTCTCCCGCGAGGTGGAACCCCTGGTCACGGACTCGGCGCCGGTCGGGGCCCAGGTCTAGGAGCCGGTCCGGCCCCCCGCCCGCGGAGAACCGCGGGCGGTCTGCCATCGACATTTACTAGGACGCCCTAGTAAATTCGAGGGTATGGACGCTGACGCCATCGAGGAGGGCCGCCGACGCTGGCAGGCCCGTTACGACAAGGCCCGCAAGCGGGACGCGGACTTCACCACGCTCTCCGGGGACCCGGTCGACCCGGTCTACGGGCCCCGCCCCGGGGACACCTACGAGGGCTTCGAGCGGATCGGCTGGCCCGGCGAGTACCCGTACACGCGCGGACTCCACGCGACCGGCTACCGCGGCCGGACCTGGACCATCCGGCAGTTCGCGGGGTTCGGCAACGCCGAGCAGACCAACGAGCGCTACAAGATGATCCTCAAGGCGGGCGGCGGCGGCCTCTCCGTCGCCTTCGACATGCCGACCCTGATGGGCCGCGACTCCGACGACCCGCGCGCGCTGGGCGAGGTCGGCCACTGCGGTGTCGCCATCGACTCCGCCGCCGACATGGAGGTCCTCTTCAAGGACATCCCGCTCGGCGACGTCACCACGTCGATGACGATCAGCGGCCCCGCCGTACCGGTCTTCTGCATGTACCTGGTCGCCGCCGAGCGCCAGGGCGTCGACCCGGGCATCCTCAACGGCACGCTCCAGACCGACATCTTCAAGGAGTACATCGCCCAGAAGGAGTGGCTCTTCCAGCCCGAGCCGCATCTGCGCCTCATCGGTGACCTGATGGAGCACTGCGCCGAGGGCATCCCCGCCTACAAGCCGCTCTCCGTCTCCGGGTACCACATCCGCGAGGCCGGGGCGACGGCCGCGCAGGAGCTGGCGTACACGCTGGCGGACGGTTTCGGGTACGTGGAGCTGGGGCTCAGCCGCGGCCTCGACGTGGACGTCTTCGCACCCGGTCTCTCCTTCTTCTTCGACGCGCACCTCGACTTCTTCGAGGAGATCGCCAAGTTCCGCGCCGCGCGCCGGATCTGGGCCCGCTGGATGAAGGAGGTGTACGGGGCGAAGTCCGACAAGGCGCAGTGGCTGCGCTTCCACACCCAGACGGCCGGTGTCTCGCTCACCGCCCAGCAGCCGTACAACAACGTCGTACGGACGGCGGTGGAGGCCCTCTCCGCGATCCTCGGCGGCACCAACTCGCTGCACACCAACGCCCTGGACGAGACGCTCGCCCTGCCGAGCGAGCAGGCCGCCGAGATCGCCCTGCGGACCCAGCAGGTGATCATGGAGGAGACGGGTGTGGCCAACGTGGCCGACCCGCTCGGCGGCGCCTGGTACGTGGAGCAGCTCACCGACCGCATCGAGGCGGACGCGGAGAAGATCTTCGACCAGATCAAGGAGCGCGGACGGCGGGCGCACCCCGACGGGCAGCACCCCATCGGGCCCATGACCTCGGGCATCCTGCGCGGTATCGAGGACGGCTGGTTCACCGGCGAGATCGCCGAGTCCGCCTTCCAGTACCAGCAGTCCCTGGAGAAGGGCGAGAAGCGGGTCGTGGGCGTCAACGTGCACCACGGGTCGGTCACCGGTGACCTGGAGATCCTGCGGGTCAGCCACGAGGTGGAGCGGGAGCAGGTGCGGGCCCTGGCCGACCGCAAGGCCGCGCGGGACGAGGCGCGGGTGCGGGCGTCCCTGGACGCGATGCTCGCCGCCGCGCGCGACGGGTCGAACATGATCGTCCCGATGCTGGACGCGGTGCGCGCGGAGGCGACCCTGGGGGAGATCTGCGGGGTGCTGCGGGACGAGTGGGGCATCTACACGGAGCCGGCGGGGTTCTAGGCGGCCGGGTGGGCCGTCGTTCGTCTGCGGGTCGAGTAGGGCTGGGGCTTGTCGCGCAGTTCCCCGCGCCCCTGGGTCCCCGGGTGGGCTGTCGTTCGTCTGCGGGTTGAGTAGGGCTTGTCGCGCGGTTCCCCGCGCCCCTGGGTAGTCCGCCGCAGCGGGGAAACCCGGCTCGGCCCCAGGCCTTTAGGGGCGCGGGGAACTGCGCGCTCAGCCCCCGCCTGCCCGCGGCCGAATACACCAGGCCGCCCGCCAAGGGCTTTCGGGAAGGGGCGGGGT
>NZ_JBJHPC010000335.1:0-8158 GCF_045257485.1 Streptomyces sp. YS-3
GGTACGGGTACGGGGGCCGGCGCGACCGGCCCCCGTACCCGTACCCGTACCCACTCCCGCCCCCGAGCGGGCCGAGCCGGCGGACAAGCGGAAGACCGCCAAAAAGGGCAGATCCGTCAAGGGCCGTACGCTCACCGGGATCGCCGCTGCGGCCGTCACCACCGTGCTCGCGGTCGTGGTGGCCGGCCAGGTCACCTCCGACGACGGCCACCGCGCCGACGCGCGGGCCGCCGACGGGAACGGCCGTGCGGACGAGGGGCCCGCCTCCCGCTCCAAGGACCGCTCGACGCCCCAGCAGGCGGCCCCCGCCAAGCCCGCCACGTACGAGCAGAAGATGGCCCTGCAGTACCCGATCGACCCCAAGCTGAAAGGTTCCGGCGAGTTCGAGGTGGTGCCCGGATCCGCGGCGGCGCCGGGCAAGGGGCGCAAGTACCGCTACCGGGTGGACATCGAGAAGGGCCTCGAACTGGACGGCGCCCTCTTCGCCGAGGCCGTGCAGAAGACCCTCAACGACGACCGCAGCTGGGCGCACGACGGGGCGAAGACCTTCGAACGCGTCTCCTCCGGCAAGCCCGACTTCGTGGTGACCCTGGCGAGCCCCGGCACCACCGGGACCTGGTGCGCCAAGTCGGAGCTGGACGTCACCGAGGAGAACGTCTCCTGCGACTCGGCCGCCACCGAGCGCGTGATGATCAACGCGTTCCGCTGGGCGCAGGGCTCGGAGACCTTCGGGGCCCAGGCGATGTTCGCCTACCGGCAGATGCTCATCAACCACGAGGTGGGACACCGGCTCGGCCATGGACATGTGAGCTGTCGCACTCCGGGCGCGCTGGCTCCGGTGATGCAGCAGCAGACCAAGTCCTTGGACATAGACGGGATCAAGTGCCGTCCCAACCCATGGGTCTACCCGACTGGTTGAGACCAGTCCGGCCCTGCTGTCCACACTGTGGGACGACTGTCTCAATCTCGGTTGACAGTGGACAGCGGGGCTTTGCATAGTTCTCGACATGCCGCACCGCCCCGTCACCCCCGAACGCGCCGCCATCGAGCTGGCGCTGATCGGCGTGACCGGGCTCTGCGTAGCCGACATTCACTGTTGCTGACGCCCACTCGCGCGCAGTTTTTTCCTCTCTGCGCCCGGGTACTTCCGTCTTTGCTCATCCGCGCGGGCGCAGCACTCCCTCTTGTCCGAAGACCATGACGTCGTCATGGGCCGGGACAGACGCCCGCGTCCGTTTCGTCCCTGCCCGGCAGTCACCCCGAGAGGTCTTCATTCCGATGCGCCAGATGTCCGGAAACGTCGCAAGAGCGGCAGCGATAGCCGTGGTTCTCGCCGTGGGCGCCGTCGCCTGCGGCCCCGACGACAGCGGCGCCAAGAACGCCGGCGGTGGATCGGACGCCAAGCCCGCCAAGGGCGGCACGCTCTCCGTCCTCAACAACGAGCCGCAGACCGACTTCGACCCGGCGCGGCTCTACACCTCCGGCGGCGGAAACGTTCCGTCCCTGGTGTTCCGTACGCTCACCACCCGCAACCGCGAGGCCGGCGCCGAGGGCACCAAGGTCGTCCCGGACCTCGCCACCGACACCGGCAAGCCCAACGCCGACGCCACGGTGTGGACGTACACCCTCAAGGACGGCCTCAAGTACGAGGACGGCACGCCGATCACGACGGCCGACATCAAGTACGGCATCGAGCGGTCCTTCGCGGCCGAGCTCTCCGGCGGCGCGCCCTACCTGCGCGACTGGCTGGCCGGCGGCGACAAGTACGAGGGCCCCTACAAGGACGGCGGCAAGGGCCTCGCCTCCATCGAGACGCCCGACGCCAAGACCATCGTCTTCCACCTGAACAAGCCCGAGGGCGAGTTCCCCTACCTGGCGACCCAGACCCAGTTCGCGCCGGTCCCCAAGGCCAAGGACACCGGCACCAAGTACGAGTCGCACCCCGTCTCCTCCGGCCCGTACAAGGTCGTCAAGAACGAGAACGACGGCGAGCACCTGGTCCTGGAGCGCAACCCGAACTGGTCCGAGGCCACCGACGCCGAGCGCAAGGCCTACCCGGACAGCATCGACGTCCGCTCCGGCCTCGACGCCTCCGTCATCAACCAGCGCCTGTCCGCCTCCCAGGGGCCGGACTCGGCCGCCGTCACCACCGACACCAACCTCGGCCCGGCCGAGCTCGCCAAGATCGGCGGTGACAAGGCGCTCGCCGCGCGCGTGGGCACCGGCCACTTCGGCTACACCAACTACATCGGCTTCAACCCGAAGGTGAAGCCGTTCGACGACCCGAAGGTGCGCCAGGCCATCGCGTACGCGGTGGACCGCAGCTCGGTGATCAACGCGGTCGGCGGCTCCTCGCTCGCCGAGCCCGCCACCACCTTCCTGCCGAACCAGAAGGCGTTCGGGCACGCCGACTTCGACCACTTCCCGGCGGGCGACTCCGGCAACGCGGCCAAGGCCAAGGAGCTCCTGAAGGAGGCGGGCCACCAGGACGGTCTGACCGTCACGCTCACCCACACCAACGCCAAGGGCGGCCCCAAGGGCCCCGAGGTCGCGACCGCCCTCCAGGACGCCCTGAAGAAGGCCGGCATCACGGTCAAGCTCCAGGGCCTGGAGGCCAACGACTACAACGACACCATCCAGAGCGCCGAGAAGGAGCCCGGCTTCTTCCTGCGCGGCTGGGGCGCCGACTGGCCCTCCGGCGGCCCGTTCCTCGCGCCGATCTTCGACGGCCGCCAGATCGTCAAGGACGGCGCCAACTTCAACACCGGCTTCCTCGACGACCCGGCCGTCAACAAGGAGGTCGACGAGATCAACAAGCTCACCGACCTGGCGGCTGCCGCGCCGCGCTGGGGCGCCCTCGACAAGAAGATCGGTGAGCAGGCCGTGGTGGTCCCGCTCTTCCACCCGGTCTACAAGCGGCTCGTCGGCAAGGACATCAAGAACGTCGTCATCAGCGACTGGACCGGTGTGCTCGACATCTCCCAGGTAGCGGTCAAGTAGTCATGAGCAGTGAGGCCTTGTTGGCCTCGGAGACGGGAGCGGCCCCCCTGGTCGCTCCCGCCTCGGGGGCCCGTCAGTTCTGGCAGCGGCTGCGCGCCCAGCGCGCCGTGACCGTCGCCGCCGTCGTCTTCGCGCTGCTCGTGCTCGTCGCGCTTGCCGCGCCCCTGCTCACCGCCCTGGAGGGGCAGGACCCCAACGCCTTCCACCCGGCTCTGATCGACTCCGCCGCCGGCGGTGTGCCCAAGGGCGCCTTCGGCGGCGTCAGCGGCGACCACTGGCTCGGCGTGGAACCGCAGACCGGCCGCGACCTGTTCGCACGGCTCGTCTACGGAGCCCGGGTCTCGCTCGGCGTCGCCTTCATCGCCACCCTGGTGCAGGTGCTGATCGGGGTGAGCCTCGGACTGCTCGCCGCGCTCGGCGGGCGCTGGGCCGACCAGGTCATCAGCCGGTTCACCGACGTGGTGGTGGCGCTGCCGCTGCTCGTCATCGGCCTCGGCCTGATCGCGGTCGTGCCCGACTCGGTGCCGCGCCCGGTCCTGATCACCGGCGTCATCGCGGTCGTCGGCTGGTCCGGCACCTCCAAGATCGTGCGCTCCTCGGCGCTCAGCCTCAAATCCCTGGACTACGTCTCGGCGGCCCGGCTCAGCGGCTGGGGCCGGTTCGCGGTCGCCCGGCGCGAGCTGCTGCCCGCGCTGGCCGCGCCCGTCATCACGTACGGCGTGCTGCTGGTGCCCGCCAACGTCTCCATCGAGGCGGCTCTCTCCTTCCTCGGCGTCGGCATCAAGCCGCCCACGCCCTCCTGGGGACAGATGCTGACCGAGGCCAACACCTGGTACCAGTCGGCGCCGACATATCTGCTGCTGCCCGCCGGCTTCCTCTTCGTGACGGTCCTCTCCCTCACCGTCGTCGGCGAGGGCGTGCGCACCGCGCTCGACCCGAGGGCCGCCTCCCGGCTCAAGGTCGGCGTCACCTCCCGCAAGGACGCCAGGAACCGCAAGAACGCCGCCACATCCCCCAAGGAGGCCACGAAGTGACGGGCTTCCTGCTGCGGCGGCTCGGCGGCGCGGTCTTCGTGCTGCTCGCCCTCTCCGTCGTCGTCTACCTCGTCTTCTACGCCGCTCCCGGCAACGTCGCCCAGATCGTCTGCGGCGAGCGCTGCTCCCCGGCCCAGGTGGCCCAGGTGCACGACCGCCTCCAGCTCGGCGACCCCCTCTACGTCCAGTACTGGCACTTCCTCCAGGGGCTCTTCGCCGGCCGGGACTTCTCCTCCGGCGTCGGCGTCGTCCACTGCGACGCGCCCTGCCTCGGCCTGTCCTACCGCCAGGACTCGCCGGTCACCGACATCCTCATGAACAAGCTGCCCGTCACCGGCTCGCTGGTCCTCGGCGCGTTCGTGCTGTGGATCGTGCTCGGCGTCGGCACCGGCCTGCTCTCCGCGTGGAAGCGCGGCGGCGCGGTCGAGCGGACCCTGACCGGTCTCACGCTCATCGGCTTCTCGACCCCGGTCTTCGTGATCGGCCTGGTGCTGATCATCGTCTTCTGCTCGACGCTCGGCTGGCTGCCGTTCCCGCAGTACACCCCCTTCTCGGACAACCCCGAGCAGTGGTTCTGGGGGCTGCTGCTGCCGTGGATCTCGCTGGCCCTGATCGAGAGCGCCAAGTACGCGCGCCTGGTGCGCAGCTCCATGCTGGAGACCCTCGCCGAGGACCATGTGCGCACCTTCCGGGCGTACGGGCTCACCGAGCGGGCCATCGTCGGCAAGCACGCCCTGCGCGGCGCGGTCGCCCCCGTCATCGCGCTCAGCGCCCTGGACGCGGGCTCCATGTTCGGCGGCGCCGTGCTCACCGAGTCGCTCTTCGGCATCCAGGGCATCGGCAAGCTCCTGGTGGACTCGGTCCGCCAGGTCGACCTGCCCGTCGTGGTCGGCGTCGTCATGACGACCGGCTTCTTCGTCGTACTGGCCAATGCCGTCGCGGACGCGCTGTACGCGATGGCCGACCGACGGGTGGTGCTGTCATGACCGAGCCCCAGGCGCACACCCCCGCGCCCCTGGTGGAGGTCGCCGGCCTCTCCGTCGACTTCGGCGGGACCCGGGCCGTGGACGGGCTCTCCTTCACCCTGGCTCCCGGCGCCGCCCTCGGTGTCGTCGGTGAGTCCGGCTCCGGCAAGAGCGCGTCCGCCTACGCCCTGCTCGGCCTGCACCGGGGCACCGGCGCCCTGGTCGAGGGGAGCGTCAAGGTCGCGGGCACCGACGTCCAGCAGGCCTCCGACGCCGAACTGCGGCGGCTGCGCGGGGGAGTGGCGGCGATGGTCTTCCAGGACCCGCTCTCCTCCCTCGACCCGTACTACGCCATGGGCGACCAGATCGCCGAGGTGTACCGGGTGCACCGGGGCGGCTCCAAGCGGGCCGCACGCGCGCGTGCCGTGGAGGTGCTCGACCGCGTCGGCATCCCCGACGCCGCCCGCAAGGCGCGCTCACGGCCGCACGAGTTCTCCGGCGGTATGCGCCAGCGCGCCCTCATCGCGATGGCACTGGCCTGCGAGCCCCGGCTCCTGATCGCGGACGAGCCGACCACCGCCCTCGACGTCACCGTCCAGGCCCAGATCCTCGACCTGCTGCACGGGCTGCGCCAGGAGACCGGGATGGGCCTGCTGCTGGTCACCCACGACGTGGGCGTGGCGGCGGAGAGCGTCGACGACGTCCTGGTCATGCGCCAGGGCCGCGCCGTCGAACACGGACCCGTACAGGACGTGCTGGGCGCGCCGAAGGCCGCGTACACCAAGGAACTGCTCTCGGCGGTGCCGCGCCTGGACGCGGACAGGCCGGACGCCTCGGCCGCCGGTGAGCCGCTGCTCGAAGCCCGCGACCTGCGCAAGGTGTTCGGGCGCGGCAAGTCGGCGTTCACCGCCGTCGACGGGGTCTCGCTCACCGTGCGGCGCGGCGAGACGCTCGGCGTGGTCGGGGAGAGCGGCAGCGGCAAGACGACGCTCGGCCGGATGCTGGTGGGCCTGCTCGACACCACCTCCGGCACGATCCGCCGCGACGGCACGGCCGTGCAGATGGTCTTCCAGGACCCGGTCGCCTCGCTCAACCCCCGGCGCTCGATCGGGGAGTCGGTGGCCGACCCGCTGCGCGCCTCGGGCGTGCGGGACGAGCGGCGCATCCGCGCGCGCGTGGGCGAACTCCTGGAGCGGGTCGGCCTCGACCCCGACCGCTACGACCGCTACCCGCACGAGTTCAGCGGCGGCCAGCGCCAGCGCGTCGGCATCGCCCGCGCGCTCGCGGCCGAACCGCAGCTGATCGTCTGCGACGAGCCGGTGTCCGCGCTCGACGTGACCACCCAGGCCCATGTCACCGGGCTCCTCGCGGAGTTGCAGCGCGAGCTCGGGCTCGGACTCGTCTTCATCGCGCACGACCTCGCCGTCGTACGGCAGGTCAGCGACCGGGTCGCGGTGATGCGCCGGGGCCGGATCGTGGAGGAGGGCGCCGTGGACGACGTATACGGATCGCCCCAGGACCCGTACACGCGGCAGCTCCTCGCCGCCGTGCCGACCGTCGATCCGGTGCTGGCCGCGGTGCGCCGCGCCGCCCGCAAGGAGCTGCGCGAGCAGGCGCGGGAGCAGAACCTCGGTGAGGTGGCCGCGGCCTGACGCTCCGTTACTCTCCCGCCCCGTAGCGCGACGGAACGCCACCGGGGTGCGAAAGTTACGTGCATTCACCCCTTCCGGTGGCGCGATGGACAACCGTCCATCGCGCCACCGCCGTATCCGCTTACGTTCTTCCCGCTGCGAGTCGCCGGTGCAACGGCGACCGCCCACCAGGGAGATCGGGGGTGCGTATTTTGCGGATCGGACTGCTCACCGACGGCGGCTATCCGTACACGACCGGCGAGTCCAGGTTGTGGTGCGACCGGCTCGTGCGCGGGCTCGCGCGGCACGAGTTCGACATATACGCGCTGAGCCGCACCGCGGCGCAGGAGGAACGCGGCTGGGTGGCCCTGCCACCCCAGGTGCGCCGGGTGCGCACGGCCCCGCTGTGGGGCGCTGAGGAGTGGGGAAGCGTCCGCACGCGCTCCCAGCGGTCCCGCCGCCTCGGCCGCCGTGAGCGCGACCGGTTCGCCGTGTGCCTGCGCGAACTGGCCGGGGCGATCTGCGTGGCCGGGGCGGACGGCGAGAGCGGTCTGTCCGGCGCGCGGGCGCGGGACGGGGCGCCGGCCGGTGGACCGGGGCAGTGGCCGGGCCGCGGCGGACCGGCCTCCGCCGACGCCCGCGGGTTGGATCAGGACGGCGACCCGGACGCGCTGACGGTCGCCTTCGAGACCGCCGCGAGAGGCGGGCCCGCCGCCGCCCCCACGGGCGGGACCTCCCGGTTCGCGGAAGGCCTGTACGGGCTGGCCGACCTCGCCCTGGAGTCCGACGGACTGCCCGGCGCCCTGCGCTCCGAGACGGCCGTGCGCGTCCTGGAGGCCGCCTGCCGCACCCCCGGCGCGAGCCGCGCGGTGCAGTCCGCGCGCGTCCCCGACTACCTCGCCTTCGCCGAACTCCTCGAGCGCGCCCTGCGCCCCCTCTCGCTCGACTGGTACGACGCGGCGGGCCTCGGTGACGTCGACCTCTGTCATGCGGCCGGCGGCGGCTGCGCCGCCCTCCCGGGACTGCTGGCCAAACGCTTCTTCGGAGTTCCGCTGCTGGTCACCGAGTACGGGGTGCGGCTGCGCGCCCAGTACCTCGCGGCGGGCGACGCGCGCGTACCGGTACGGGCGCTGACGGCCGCCTTCCACCGGCGGCTCGCCGCCGAGGTGTACGAACGGGCCGCGCTCATCACCCCCGGCAACACCCACACCCGCCGCTGGCAGGAGAAGTGCGGCGCCGACCGCGCCAAGGTGCGCACGGTGTACCCGGGCATGGCCGCCGACCGCTTCCAGTCGGTGGGCGAGGGCGCGGACGGCGGCGACCCCACCACGCTGGTCTGGGTCGGCCGGATCGACCCGACCAAGGACCTCATCGCCCTGCTGCACGCCTTCGCGGAGGTCCGGCGCGCGGAACCGGACGCGCGCCTGCGGATCTTCTACGCGGGCCGGGCCTCCGGGACCGCTCAGGGCCTCCGGCTCCCGGGCCCGAGCCCGTACGCGTACGGCGACGCGCGGGGCGCGGGGCCGGG
>NZ_JBJHPC010000336.1:0-8106 GCF_045257485.1 Streptomyces sp. YS-3
GAGGGGCGCCATCCTCGTACGTACCGTCGGACGGCACGCCAACGGGTACGGGCCGAGGACGCACGCGCCCCGCGTACGAACCGGCGGGCGGCGCGCACCGGAGCGGCCCGCCATCGCGAGCGCCCCTGCACCACCACGGGTATGCGCACGCGCGCACCATAAGGGCTGCTCCGTCAACTCACCAGGGCCGGAACACCCCTCCGCTTGGACCCCGCACAGCAGTACGGTGTTCCTCATGCGCCCCGACACTCCTGCCGATCACACGGATCACACCGCCGAAGCCGAGCGTCTGCTGCGCACCGCAGCGCAGTACCCCGAGGACCACGAGCCCCTCCTGCTCCAGGCCGCAGCGCACTGGGAGCTGGCCGGCGACCGCGAGCGGGCCACGACGCTCTACGACCGCCTGCTGGCCGCCGACCCCGAGCACCCGGCGTTGATCAAGGCCTTCAAGGCGGCGAACCTCTGGGAGTACGGCCACGAGGCGGAGGCACGGGCGATCATCGAGGGCGTCCGCGCCTCATCGCCCCGGGACCCGGCGGCGTGGGAGATCGTGGCGGAGACGCTGGAGACGCACGACGAGCTGGACGCGGCGCACGCGACCCTGACGACGGCGCTCACGCTCCTGCTCCCCGCCGAGGACCCGGCGGCGGACATCCCGTACCCCACCCAGTCCCTGCTGACGGCCCGCCACCGGGTACGCCGTCTGCTCGCCCTGGACCACGACGCCTGGGACGAACTGGCGGACCGTCTGCACCGCGCCGAGATCACCCTGGACGAACTCCACGACCCCAAGCGCCTGTGGTCGCTGGGCTCGGACGACCCGGCGGAGCTGAAGGCGGAACTGGCCCGCCTGCGCACGGAGTTGGGAACGGCCCGGGCGGCCCTCTCGCGCCCGTTCCCGGTGGCGGTCCTGCACTGGCCGGCCGCCGAGCTGGACGAACTCCTCGCGGCCTACCCCGACCTGGCGACGGAGTACCCGACCCACGACGCCCATCTCCTGGACATCGAGGCGTCGTTGCGCGAACTATCGGCGACGGGCACGGCGAACCTGGGCATCGTGACGGGCACGGTCCCGTCCTACGAGGCCTTCGCGGCCTCGGAATCCTCATCCCCGTCGAACGCGGACCTCCTCCCCCAGTACGCCACGACACTGGCGGCCCSGGGCCGCGCGGTGGCGTGGCCGCCGCGGCGGGGAGAGGTTTGCTGGTGCGGGTCTGGGYGGGGGTATGGGGAGTGTCATGGGGTCTCCGAGGCGTGACCAGCCGATTACTGGCTCGCGGTAGTCTCACCGGACTTGACGCCGACTCCCGAAAGAGGACAGCTCGTTGCTTCCGTTCGACGTGAGCGCCGCGACCAAGATCCCCTCACAGGTCTCGCTCAACGAGGACCCAGCACTGGCTGCGGTCTACGAGAGCCTGCGCCGGTCAGATCCCACAGGCCAGCGCTTTGCGGCTGTGCTGCGGGACACCATTGACCAGTTGCTCAACGGCGAGGCGACGGGACGGTACGACTGGAAGACACTCTTCAAGACCGAGAAGACCCACGCCGGAACGGTCGTTGAGATTAACCTCCAGCGTGAGTTCAAGTTCGATGACGGCATCGACATGGACTACCGGATCGCAGGAACTGACGTCGACTGCAAGTACTCACAGGCCTTCGGCGGCTGGATGATCCCACCGGAGGCCATGGGACATCTGTGTCTTCTGGTCTGGGCGGACGACTACAAGAGCCGCTGGAGCGCCGGCCTGCTCCGGATAGCCCCGGAGTGGCTCAACAAGGGCAACAACCGGGATCTGAAGCTGACAGTGAAGGCCGAACACCGCAACAAGATCCTCTGGTTGTGGCATGAGGCAGAGCTTCCGGAGAATGTACTGCTGCATCTGGACCCCGCTGTCCGGAAGGCAATCCTCTCCTCTCCCTCCGGGCAGCAGCGCGTCAACGAGCTCTTTCGGCGGGTCCTGAACCGGAGGATCGGGCGTGGAGTCGTACGGACCGTCGCCCAGCAGAGCGACTACATGGCGCGGGTGCGGGAAGCCAAGGGCCGTGCCCGTACGGTCCTCCGGGAGGAAGGCATCCTTATCCCCGGCCACTACAGCAGCCACCAGGCCATCGCCAGAACCCTGGGGGCCCAGGTCCCTCAGCACGGGGAATTGGTCAGCTTTCGCGTGGTCTCAGCCCGGCCTCACCATGAGGGCCGGCCCTCCGTGACACTCGACGGCCGGGCATGGGTTCTGGCCGATGCCAATGACCCCGTGGAAACCGCTCCATTCCTGCCGAAGCATACGATTAACGAACAGGCTTGACGTTGAGCACGCGCCGCAGCCCGTACCAGATGACCCCCCAGAGCTGATCATGTCTGTGACTACCGAACGCCCGCTACCAGAACCGAACTCCCCGGAAATCTGTGCACTGCTCCCCCTAGAGAGCGTCCGCAGACTGTACGGGTTTCTCTACGTGCGGCGGGACTCACCGCCGACCACCGAAGAGATCCACTCTTTCATCGCCAGCCAGTTCGGCGAGTCGCAGTCGGAAGCTATGCGGCGGCTCCGCTCGCTCCGGGACTGTTTCATCGTCCATCGGTACCGCGACGGACGGCTGCACCGGTACGAGCTGAGGGGCTGGAAGCCTGTACCCGCCGACGGGATGCGCCAGAACATAAAGGGACCCATCAGGGCCCGGGTTCTCGCACCTCAACGATGCGCCCAGTGCGGAGATACACCCCTGGACGACGGCGTGAAACTAGTCGTGGATCACAAAATCCCTGTGGCATGGGGCGGTAACAACGAGCTGGAAAACCTGCAGCCACTGTGCGAACAGTGCAACGCAGAAAAGAGAGACTTCTACGCAACGTACGACCCGTACGCTGAACAAATCCGTGCGGCGGTGCAGCAAGACGAACCCCATGGCAGGATCGGCGAGCTCCTGAAAGCCCTGGACGGACAGTGGGTGCCCGCTGAGCTCATCGGCGTAGTGGCTTCGATGCATCAGTACCAGGATGACTGGCAGCGTCGGCTCCGCGAATTGCGGAACCTCGGCTGGACGTACGAAAACCGCGTCATTCGCCCCAGAGGCGGGCGCTCCATCTCCGAGTACCGCCTGACGCACTGGGAGCCCTGGCCCAAAGGGCCGATTGCCGCAGCCGCCAAGCGTAAGCAGAGTAAGCACCAGCCAGAATGAGCCAGGACTGGACTCCCCCGGAAGGCTCCTGGGCGTCTTCAGAAGCCCGTCGCCGCAACATGCAGGCCATCCGCAGCCGCGACACCAAGCCGGAACGGCTGATCCGCAGCCTTCTGCACGCCAGGGGGCTGCGCTACCGGGTAGCGGCCAAGCCGCTACCCGGCCTCCGCCGAACCGCGGACGTGGTCTTCCGCCCAGCGAAACTGGCCGTGTTCGTCGACGGCTGCTACTGGCATGGGTGCCCCGAGCACTATGTGCCCCCGAAGACCAACCCGGGCTATTGGTCGGACAAGGTAGCCCGGAACATGGCGCGTGACCGGGACACCGACCGACAGCTCAAGGAAGCAGGCTGGACCGTCCTTCGGTTCTGGGAGCACGAATCAGCAGAGGACTGTGCACTCAGGATTGCCGCGACGGTGAGCCGTCTCAGGGCGGAAGGCAAGTCCGTCTAAATGCCGTTCATCTCCGCAGCTTCAAACGCTGCATAGATCTGCTCCCCCACGGCCTGCGCTACTGGCGGAGGAAACGCATTTCCGACCTGACGGTAAGCAGCCGTCTTCTTGCCAGTGAACTTCCAGTCGGCGGGAAACCCCTGGATGAGGGCGGCCTGCGTCACGGTGAGCTTGGGGCCCGCCTTGGCAAAGAGGTCCCGCTCCTTGTCCTTGAGTTCTTCGGGGTTATTCGCAACACCCAGGCCGCATACGCCCAAGTCAGCCCAGGCCCGCTTTGCGCGGGTAGGGCCGAGATCGGCACCGCCGTGCTTCTTGGAGCCGCCCACGAGGGTCGGCGCAACACCCTCCTGCGCCTTCTCGTACCAGTTCTTGAACGCATTCTCGGCTCTGGGGTCGTCAGCTACCGCGTCGAACCGGGCTCGCATGGTGTCGTGCAGTGCCTCCCCTACCGAGAGCTCCGGGCGCGGCTCGGGCTTCGTGTGCTCGAAGTACCGGGCGTACTGCGGCTTCATCGCCACGAGGATGGCCCGGGGACGCAACTGGGGGACACCGTACTTCTTGGCCTCCAGCACCTCCCAGTAGCACTGTTCGTAGCCCAGGGTCTCCAGCTGCTTGATGATCTCGTCGCGATAGCTGGCGAACTTCTGGTCTACCAGACCACGTACGTTTTCGATCATCACGGCTTTGGGGGCGAGCTGCTCGACGAGGTCAAGCATCGTCGGGAAGAGATCACGCTCGTCATCCCGGCCGAGCTGCTTGCCCGCTGCCGAGAAAGGAGGGCACGGGACGCCGCCGGCCAGCAGGTCAAGCTCTCCGGGCTCCAGACCGAGCTCACTGGGGTCGAACTTCTTCAGATCTTGGTGGATGACCTTGCAGCCGGCCCACTCGGGGTCCTCGCTGGTGTTGGCCTTCAGCGTGCTGCACGCGTCCTTGTCGATCTCGATCAGAGCGACGTGCCTGAAGCCTGCATGATGCAGACCAACGGCCTGACCTCCGGCGCCTGCACAGATCTCCACGGACTTGTACTTGAGATCATTGGTGCGGATCATGCCCCCTCCTTCCGATCAAACGACGGCGGCCACTCCACGTGACCTGCCATCACAGAGGGTGACAGACCCCACTGACAAACAGACCCACTGACAACGGGACTGCACCAATTTTGCCGCACGCCACTCCGTTCTCTGCACACGCCCCCCGCTCCACCGAACACTCATACGATATGGCTCATGCTTCGTAGCCCTGCGTGGACCCGGGATGAGCTGGTATTGGCCTGCGCGCTCGTCGTGAAGAACGGCTGGCGCGAACTCCGGGAAGGAGACCCCGCCGTACAGGAGCTGTCGGACCTCCTGCGCTCCCTTCCCCTGCATGAAGGGGTGGCCAACGAGCTTTCCGAGTACCGCTCGGTGGGCAGCGTGAGCCGTAAGACGACCGACCTGGCCACCAATCACCCTGAGTACGCAGGCAAGCGCACCAAAGGCGGGAGGCTCGACAAGGAGATCATCCGGGCCTTCATCGAGCATGAGGCAGACATGCTCGAAGCGTCTCAGGGCATCGAAGAGGGAATCGGCTCCGGCGCGCTGGTCCGCATCCCGGAGCAGCCAGGCGAGGTCGCCGAGGACGGCACTACGGCCGCCGAAGGCCGTCTCCTGGCTCGCTGGGCCATCTACCGGGAGCGGAGCCCCAAGCTCCGCCAGCGCAAGATCGCCCAGGCCCAGCGGCTCGGCCAGCCCTTGCAGTGCGAAGTCTGCGGCTTCCACTTCGAGCGGGCGTACGGGGCGCTCGGCAAGGGCTACATCGAGGTGCACCACACCCTGCCTCTCCACATCTCGGGTCCTCGCGAGACACGTCTAGAGGATCTGGCGTTCCTGTGTTCCAACTGCCACCGCATGTGCCACACGAGCCATCGCGGCGCATCATGGCGCACCCCCGATGTCGTACGGGCGGAAATCGCGAAAGCGGCGGGACAGGAGAGCACCGAGTAGCCTTCCGCCGGCTGTGCAGACATCAGGCCGCCTCGGCCTCGAAATGCATCTGCGCGCGGTCCAGGAAGTCGTCGGGATCCCGCCCCTGTGCGGTCAGCCAGTGCAGCACGTCCGTGATGAGGTCAGTCGCCGCTTCCTCAAGCGCCGCCCCGCTGCGGGCCGCCGGCCGCCGGTACTGCTCCAGCAGGGCCACGGCCCTCTGGACCCGGCGGGAGTGGGGCGCGAGGTCCAGTGCGAGTTCACACCAGACCGACTTACCGGCGGCCGTGAGGACTGTCCCCCAGTCCACGGCCGTCGACGCCAGCAGGTGCAGACCGCGACCGCACTCAGCATCACAGGCTGCCGACGTCTGCGCCGGCACTGCATGGCTCTTGTCATGGAGCTCGATACGCAACCGGTCGCCCACCGCCTCAAGGACGAGCGTCGCGGGGGAACCTTCGCCTACATGCTTGACGACGTTGGTGGCCAGCTCCGTAACCACAAGCTGGACCTCATCGAGCACGGCGGCGAGCCCCCACAGCCTCAGCTGAGTCCGCACACCTCTCCTGAGTACGCACAGCTCCGACGAGGCGGCCTCAAACGGCAGGACACAGCGGAGCGAGAACTGGACGGCTTCATGGCTGGACATGGCGAGACTCCCTCCCGCGCCAGAGCAGCGCTGCGCCTGCCGCATCCGTACGGCTGCACTGCGTGGCGTTCCGGTTACAAGAATGACAGCAAGAAGTCTCGCTATGTAACTTCTCACGGGAATCTATCGAGTGAACCTGGTGGTACATCAACTTCCTTGCTGCCTAGCCTGATTGCGGCTGCGGGCAGGGAGCCCATGCGAACGGGGAGGAAGCTGTATGTCCGAGAGGGCCACCACGCGCCGTCGCCAGCTTGGAGCGACGCTGCGGAAGCTGCGGGCCCGCAAGGGGCTGACGCTGGAGGAGTCCGGCAGGCTGGTCGGGGTCTCCAAGGCGACCGTCAGCCGGTATGAGACGCAGTCCGGCCCGGTGAGATGGATTGTCGTCGATGCCCTGTGCCGCGCGTACGGCGCAAGTGAAGCGGAGCATGCCGCCATCGTCAGCCTGGCCAAGGACGCTAGACAACAGGGCTGGTGGAGCTCGTTCGCGGACTCGATCCCCGAGACCATGAACCTTCTGCTCACCCTTGAGGACGAAGCCGTCCGGGAAGACCACTTCTCCTGCGTGTACGTGCCAGGGCTTCTCCAGACCCGCGCCTACACCAGCGCGATTCAGCACGCCAACGAACTGCGCCGCGCACCCGAAGACATCGAACGGCTAGTGGACATCCGGATGAAGCGCCAGGAGATCCTGAGCCGGCCGGAGCCGCCTCATCTCTGGGCCATCCTCGACGAGTCCGTCGTCCGGCGCGTTGTCGGCTCTCCCCGCGTCATGCGTGAACAGCTGAGCCACCTGCTCGAAGCGAACTCCTCCCGCCACATCACCCTCCAGGTGCTGCCGTTCGCCAAGGGTGCACACACGGCAGCACTCGGCAGTTTTGTCATCATCGGGGGCCAGGAGCCCTCCCTGGACGTCGTCTACGTAGACCTTCACGTCGGCTCGCTGTTCATGGAAAAGGACGCGGAACTAGCGCGCTACAGACTTGCGTTCGACTACCTCCGCGCACAAGCGTTGGACATGGCCGCCTCATCGGCCTTGATCGAGCGTGTACGCGAGGAGTTGCAGTGACAGCGGAGAACGTCCCCGCCCCTGTTCAACACATCTGGTTCAAGTCGTCCTACAGCGGTGGCAACGAGACCGAGTGCGTGGAGGCAGCCTTCCTGGCCTCCGGCACAGGAATACGTGACTCCAAAAGGCCCGCGGGCCCACACCTCCGGTTCGCCGCCCCCGCCTGGCACGCCTTCACCGTCGCCATCCGGCAGGACCGGCTGCCCGGGGTCTGAAGCCGGCCATTAGCCTCGGAGGGGACAGACCACAGAGGCGCAGGAGGCACAGCATGGCCAAGGTTCCGGCAGCAGCTATAGCCGCGGGTGGGCTCGTGGGTGGGTATGCCACCGCTCGGTGGACCAAGAAGCGGCCCCTCGGTGGGGTGGCGCTCGCCGCCGCCGGGGCCCTCGCCGCGCGGGAGTGGAAGCAGGCCGCCGGGACCAAGGCCGCCGTCGGGCTCACCACGGCCTACGTCGCCGCGTTCGCCGGGTCGCACCCGCTCGCCAAGAAGGTCGGCGCCTGGCCGTCCGTGTTCGCCGTGGCCGGTGGGGTCGCCGCGGCCTCCTGGGCCGTCACCCGCAAGGCCGGATAGCGACGCCGGGAAAATGTCCCGCCGCATCCGGGAACCGTCTGAACGCCCCGGACGACTCGTACGTACGTAAAGGTGCACACTGCGACTCCCCGCAGGATGGACCCCTCGGGCGCGTGGCCACGCAGAGCAGGGACAGGACTGCGGTCACGCGCCCGGCAGGGGGAGCCGAGCCACGGGGAAGGGCCCGGGCACCTTCGCCTCGCCGCGAAAACCCCTACCCCCCTACCCCC
>NZ_JBJHPC010000337.1:0-8076 GCF_045257485.1 Streptomyces sp. YS-3
TCCAACTCCCCCGCCCGCAGGCACAGTTCGGACGCCACCTCGACCACCTCGTCCGCCTGCGGCCCCATCGAGAGGAGGCAGAACTCGTCGCCCCCGAGCCGCGCGGCGAGCGCGCCGGGCAGTATCGCGCCGCACAGCGACAGCACCGAGCCGAAGCGCTCCAGCAGCCGGTCCCCCACGGCGTGCCCCCGGGTGTCGTTGACCCGCTTCAGCCCGTTCAGGTCGCACACCACCAGGCTCACCACCGAGCCGTCCCGCCGGTGCGCCTCGATCGCCTCGTCGAGGCGTACGTCCACCGCCCGCCGGTTGGCCAGACCCGTCAGCGGGTCGGTGAAGGCGAGGCGGCGGACCTCCTCCAGGCGTTCCGTCTGGGCGATCCCGGCCGCCGCCACGGACGCCAGCACGGTGGCGAAGTCCGCGTCGGAGGCACCGAAGACCGGCGCGCCCGCCGGCCGGGCCACATACAGCTCGCCCCACGCCCGCCCGTGCAGGACGATCGGCGCGACCACGCAGCAGCCGCGCCCGCGCCGGCGCAGGGCGGTGACGCGCTCGTGGCAGTAGCCAGCAGAGTCGTCGGGGCCGGCCGCCGTCTCCACCCACGCGTTGGGCTCACCGCCGCCGGCCCACCGCTCGTGCAGGAACTCGGTGATCTCCGGGAACTGGTGGACCGGATACGTCTCGTCCTCGGGGAACTCCTCCTCCCCCGCGGCCCGTTCGCCCGCGTTCACCAGCACCCGCAGCCGGCCGAGCTCCCGCTCCCACGTGGAGAGCGCGGCGAAGCTGCCGCCGAGCGCGTCCCGCGCGCCGAGCGCCGCCGCCCGCCAGGACTCGCGCGGGGTGTGGGCCGCGGCCATGGCCTGCGCCAGCGACACCACCGCCCGCAGCCGTGCGTCCTCGGTCCCGCCCACACCCTCACCCTCACCGCGCATCCCTCCAGCTTAGGGAGGTTTGCCCCGGTTTGATCAGTTAGGCTGGGCCAGATCGATCACATTCGATCAAGGTCGAGCACTCCATGTACCCGAGACGACGCCGTTCTCACTCCCCCGGCCTCTCACTCCCCCGGCCACTGCGGCTTCCGCTTCTCGTTGAAGGCCGCGACGCCCTCCGCCCGGTCCCCGGAGAACGCCACGGACCGCCACGCCGCGTCCTCGACCTCCAGCCCGGCGCGCAGGTCGAGCCCGTGGCCCAGGCGCATGGCCCGCTTGGCGGCCCGCAGCCCGACCGGCGAGTTCGCCGCGATCCGCCCGGCCAGCTCCAGCGCACTCGTACGGTCCTCACCCGCGTCCACCAGCACGTCCACGAGGTTCAGCTCGCGCGCCTCGGCGGCCTCCACCCGCCGTGCGGTGAAGACCAGTTCGGCGGCCCGGGCCGCGCCCACGCGCCGGGGCAGCAGCTGCGTACCGCCGCCGCCGGGGATGACGCCGACCGAGACCTCCGGCAGGCCGACGACGGCCGTCGCGTCCGCCACGATCAGGTCGCAGGCGAGCGCCAGCTCGAACCCGCCGCCGAGCGCGAAGCCGTGCACGGCCGCCACCGTCGGCATGGGCAGCTCCAGGACGCCGGTGTAGCAGGCGCGCGCGGTGGGGCGCTGGCGCACCAGCTCGGCGTCGGTGAAGGAGTTGCGCTCCTTGAGGTCGGCGCCCACGCAGAAGGCCCGTTCGTGCGTGGACGTCAGCACGGTCGCGCGGACGGAGGGGTCGGCCGCGAGCGCGTCGCAGGCGGCGGCGATCGAGCGGGCCATCCCGGTGGAGACGGCGTTCATCGCCTTGGGCCGGTCCAGGACCAGCTCGGCCACGTACTCGTGCCGCCTGATGGCGACGAACTCCCCGTACCGCTGCTCATCCGTGCCCATGGGACCCATGAGACCCTCCCGACCGACGTTAACGAACGTTACGTCGGGGATCTTAGGCAGGGACGCGCGCGCCCCGTAAGGGCGGCTACCCGCCCCGGCGGTGCAGCATCCACGGCTCGACCACGCCGAGCCCGCGCACCGGCCGCTGCCACATGGGCTGCAGCGCGAAGCGGTACTTGGGGGGCTCCTCGCCCTCCTTCTCGGCCCGGGCCGCCTCCTCCGCCGCCTGCGTCTCGGAGACCGGCGCGTCGCCGGTACGCGCCAGCTCCTCGGCGAAGGCGCCGTCCACCAGCACCGAGTCCTTGGGCGCTATCGAGGTGAGCCTGCTGGCCAGGTTCACGGTCGTACCGAACACATCGCCCATCCGGGTGGTGACCGTGCCGAAGGCGATGCCCACGCGCAGCGCCGGCATCGTCTCGTCGTGGCCCATGGTCTCGATCAGCCGGAGCGATATCTCCGCGGCCGTCCCGGCGTCGTCGGCCGCGAACAGGACCTCGTCGCCCAGCGTCTTGATGAGCCGGCCGCCGTGCGCGGCGACCAGGTCGGCGGCGGTCGTCTCGAAGGCCTCGACGAGCTCGCCGAGCTCCTCCTCCTCCAGGCGCCGGGTCAGCCGGGTGAACCCGACGAGGTCGGCGAAGCCGACGGCGAGGCGCCGGTCGACCATCTCCTCGTCGTCGGCGGCCTGCACCACGCGCCCGGTGGCGGCGGCCAGCTGGCGCCGCCACACATAGACGAGGAACTCCTCCAGCTCCGGCAGGAGCAGCTCGACCAGCGGGTACGTGACCTCGGTGCGGGTCATGCCGGGCTCGGGCGGCTCGGTCAGGCCCTCCAGGAAGGAATCGATCTGCCATTCGGCCAGCCGGGCGGTGGTCTGCCCGGTGGAGCGGGCCACCTGGACCGCCATGGGCTCGCTGAGCAGCCCCGCCTCGACCAGACCGGCCAGCCGCCGCAGGGCCAGCACATCGGCTTCGGTGAGCGCCTTGGCCTGCCCGATGTCGGCGAAGCCCATGGCCCGCCAGAACCGGGAGGCCAGCTCCATGGAGACACCGGCGGTCCGGGCGGCCTGGAACGGCGTGTACCGCCGGTCCGCGCCCAGGATCAGCTGCTCCAGACGGATGGCCAGCGGATCGGCGGTGGGCTCGGCGGTGTGGTCCACGACGTGGTGCGGGGTCGGGTAGGCGGAGGGCGCCGGCTCCGAGTGGGGGCCGTCACCCTCGCCGGACTGCGTGTCGTCGACGGTCACCAGCCGCCTCCTGCCCGTTCCCTGCGCATTCCCTGCCGATCTGTCGCTGGATCGGGCTCCACGATACGGCAGGTGTGCCGTAGCTCACGTCGCCGCACCCGTTGCCTTGTCCCCCGAGGCGGTGCAAGGGGGTCCGGGGAGCGCGCGCGGGGCGTCCCCGGAGCGCGCTCCCTCAGTCCGCCGCCGGGCGCAGATGGACGATGTCGCCCGCCGCCACCGGCTCGCGCACGCCCTCCTCGGTGGCCAGCACCAGCCGCCCGTCCCCGTCCACCGCGACCGCCTCGCCGGTCAGGGCGCGGTCGCCCGGGAGCTCGGCGCGCACGGTTCGGCCGAGCGTGGCGCAGCCCGCCGCGTAGGTCTCCTGGAGCCGGGTGGCGGCCGGGTCGCCGCCCGCCTCGCGCCAGTCCACGTACCACTGCTCCAGGGAGCGCAGCACGGCGCGCAGCAGGGTCTCGCGGTCGGTCGAGACCGCGTCCGCGAGCGCCAGCGACCCGGCGGCGGGCACCGGGAGTTCGTCGGCGCGCAGGGTGACGTTCAGGCCGATGCCGACCACCACCGCGTCCCGGCCCGCCCGCTCGGCCAGGATCCCGCCCGCCTTGCGCTCCTCGCCGCCGACCGTGACCAGCAGGTCGTTGGGCCACTTCAGCGAGGTGTCGACGCCGGCGGCGCGGGACAGACCGGTGGCCACGGCCACCCCGGTGAGCAGCGGCAGCCAGCCCCAGCGCTCCATCGGGACGCCCGCGCCGGGCCGCAGCAGCACCGAGAAGAACAGGCCCGAGCGGGGCGGCGCCGACCAGCTGCGGTCCAGCCGTCCGCGCCCGGCGGTCTGCTCCTCGGCGACCAGGACCGCGCCCTCGGTCAGCTCGTCGGCCCGTGCGGTCAGGTCGGAGTTGGTCGAGCCGGTCGCCCCGACCACCTCCAGAGAGGTCCACAGGGCGCCGGGCCGCACAAGGGCGTGGCGCAGCGCGGCGGCGTTGAGCGGCGGCCGGTCGAGGTCGGACCAGCGGCTTCGGGATGCGTCCTGGGGCGTCATACGGCCCAGGTTAGGCGCGCGGGCGCAAGCGCACCCCGGTGTGGCAAACGACGCACTGCCGAACGGTAGGCGCGCCACTACCCTACGAGTCAGTAGCCAGCCGAAAACCCGTGACCAGGCAGGGAGCCGCGTCCCGATGTCCGAGCCGGAGCAGCAAGAAGTGACCGACATCCACACGACCGCGGGCAAGCTCGCGGATCTGCGGCGCCGCATCGGGGAGGCGACGCACGCCGGTTCCGAGCGCGCTGTGGAAAAGCAGCACGCCAAGGGCAAGTTGACCGCCCGTGAGCGGGTCGATCTGCTCCTCGACGAGGGGTCCTTCGTCGAGCTCGACGAGTTCGCCCGGCACCGCTCGACCAACTTCGGCATCGAGAAGAACCGTCCGTACGGAGACGGTGTCGTCACCGGGTACGGCACGGTCGACGGGCGCCCGGTCTGCGTCTACTCCCAGGACTTCACCATCTTCGGCGGCTCGCTCGGCGAGGTCTACGGCGAGAAGATCGTCAAGGTCATGGACTTCGCGCTGAAGACCGGCTGCCCGGTCATCGGCATCAACGACGGCGGCGGCGCCCGTATCCAGGAGGGTGTGGTCGCGCTCGGCCTGTTCGCCGAGATCTTCCGCCGCAACGTGCACGCCTCGGGTGTGGTCCCGCAGATCTCGCTGATCGTCGGTCCCTGCGCGGGCGGCGCGGTCTACTCGCCCGCCATCACGGACTTCACGGTGATGGTCGACCAGACCTCGCACATGTTCATCACCGGCCCGGACGTCATCAAGACGGTCACCGGCGAGGACGTGGGCTTCGAGGAGCTGGGCGGCGCGCGCACCCACAACACCACCTCGGGCGTGGCGCACCACATGGCGGGTGACGAGAAGGACGCCATCGAGTACGTCAAGTCGCTGCTCTCCTACCTGCCTTCGAACAACCTGAGCGAGGCCCCGGCCTTCCCCGAGGAGGCCGACCTGGAGGTCTCGGACTCCGACCGGGAGCTGGACACGCTCATCCCGGACTCCGCGAACCAGCCGTACGACATGCACACGGCCATCGAGCACGTGCTGGACGACGGCGAGTTCCTGGAGACGCAGGCGCTGTTCGCGCCGAACATCATCACCGGGTTCGGGCGCGTGGAGGGCTATCCGGTCGGCATCGTCGCCAACCAGCCGATGCAGTTCGCGGGCTGTCTGGACATCAACGCCTCGGAGAAGGCCGCGCGTTTCGTGCGCACCTGTGACGCCTTCAACGTGCCGGTGATCACCTTCGTGGACGTGCCGGGCTTCCTGCCGGGCGTGGACCAGGAGTACGGGGGCATCATCCGGCGCGGGGCCAAGCTGATCTACGCGTACGCCGAGGCGACCGTCCCGCTGATCACGGTCATCACCCGCAAGGCGTTCGGCGGCGCGTACGACGTCATGGGCTCCAAGCACCTGGGCGCCGACCTCAACGTGGCCTGGCCGACCGCGCAGATCGCGGTGATGGGCGCGCAGGGCGCGGTCAACATCCTGCACCGGCGCACGATCGCCGCCGCCGCTGACGCCGAAGAAGCGGAGGCGACCCGCGCCCGGCTGATCTCGGAGTACGAGGACACGCTCCTCAACCCGTATGTCGCGGCCGAGCGCGGGTACGTGGACGCCGTGATCATGCCGTCCGAGACCCGTGCCCATGTCGTGCGGGGCCTGCGTCAGCTGCGGACGAAGCGGGAGACCCTTCCTCCCAAGAAGCACGGCAACATCCCCCTCTAGGCCCCCAAGGAGCGGTCATGATCAAGGTCGTACGGGGCAACCCCACTCCGGAGGAGCTGGCCGCCGCACTGGCGGTGGTCCGCGCGCGCGCCGCGGCGACAGCCTCTGTGCCGTCCGGCGCGCCGCTGCCCCCCGAGGACTGGTCCGACCCGGCCCGCATCGCCCGCCACCCGGTGCCCCGCCCGGGTCCGCGCTCCTGGGCGCGCACCTACTGGCCGGCCTAGGGCCCTTCGGGGCGGGCCGCCTCCGTACGTACGGGGGCGGTCCGCCTTGAGTACCCGTACTCAGGCGCCCGGCCGGTTCCGGCCGCAGTATCGAAGGCATGCTGTGGTCCGACCCGAAGAACGAGCCGCCTGAGGAACTGCGCGAGGCGCAGGCGAAGATGCGCCGCGCGGGCCTGGTCCTCGCGCTGCTCATGGTGCTGGCGATGTTCGTCGTCAGCATCCGCTGAGCGCTGTCTACGATGACCCGTATGACTGCCCCCGCACGCCGCCTCGTCCTCGCCTCCGCCTCCCCCGCCCGGCTCGGTCTGCTGCGCCAGGCCGGTCTCGCACCGGAGGTCATCGTCAGCGGGGTCGACGAGGACGCCCTCACCGCCCCCACCCCCGGCGAACTCGCCCTGGTCCTCGCCGAGGCCAAGGCCGACGCCGTGGCCGCCCGYCCGGAGGCCGCCGGGGCGCTGCTCATCGGCTGCGACTCGGTCCTGGAGCTGGACGGCGAGGCGCTGGGCAAGCCCGCCGACGCCGAAGAGGCCACGGCCCGCTGGAAGTCCATGCGCGGGCGCTCCGGTGTGCTGCGGACGGGCCACTGCGTGATCGACACGGCGAACGGGCGCCGCGCCTCGGCCACCGCGTCCACCACGGTCCGCTTCGGCGAGCCCAGCGACGCCGAGGTGGCCGCGTACGTGGCGAGCGGCGAACCCCTTCACGTGGCGGGCGCGTTCACCCTGGACGGCCGCTCGGCCCCGTTCGTGAACGGCATCGACGGCGATCCCGGCAACGTCATCGGCCTCTCCCTGCCGCTGCTGCGCACGCTGCTCGCGGAGCTGGACGTCGCGATCACGGACCTCTGGGCGGACCGCTAGCCGGGGGGCTCGCGGCGACGGGTTCAGGCCGCGGCGGGCTCCGGCGGGGTCCCCTTGCCCGGCGGGGCCTCGGCGGGCTCCCCGTCCTCCGGCTCCGCCGGCAGCGGGGGCGCCGCGTACATCAGCAGGGTCAGTACGACGAGCGCCAGGACCAGCATCATGAAGGCGAACGCGGCCCAGCCCATCAGCCCGACGGTCAGCGCGCCCAGCACGCCGTGCACCACCGCGCAGGTGATGAGCAGGATGCGCCCGAGCCGGCCGGGCGCGCGGTCGCGTACGCCGGTGAACAGCAGGATGGCGCCGCACACGGCCAGGTAGAGGCCGAAGGCCCCGCCCATGACGTACGTGGTGGTCGACATGGTGGCGGAGTCGATCCCGCCCAGGGACATGTTCTGCTGGTGCACCACGCGTCCGAGGAACCAGTTCACCAGCACGAAGCCGACGGCCTCGCCCAGAAGAACGATCGCGGCCACCACGGCCACCGCTCTGCGCGCCACGGCGCACCACCCCTCGTTCGCACCCAGCCCCTGTTACCGGTAGTACGTCTGACAACCGAACGCTACTCACCGGTAAACCCTTGGGCAAGGGTCCTGACAACGCCGGGGCCACGATCTTCCGGCGGCAAAGATTCATTCGGCCATTCGTAGGGACTCCACAAAGAATGTGAGGGGCCCCCTGGCCTTCGGGACAGAGACCTTGACCACACCAGAAGGCTAATGTGCCGGGCAGGGACCCGGCGTACCGTGGTGCGACAAGGGATTTCGCCACATGAGCGAGCCGCGCATCACACTCCGTGTGGGCAACCTCACCACGGGGGACGGGTCGTGGGCCGGTGTACGGCTTCCCTAAACTCAGCTTGTTTTCAAGGAGGGAGCCATCGTGCGCAAGGTGCTCATCGCCAACCGTGGCGAAATCGCTGTCCGCGTTGCCCGGGCGTGTCGGGACGCCGGGATCGCCAGCGTAGCCGTCTACGCCGATCCGGACCGGGACGCTCTGCACGTCCGCGCGGCCGACGAGGCATTCGCTCTGGGCGGTGACACCCCGGCCGCCAGCTACCTGGACATCGCCAAGGTCCTGCAGGCCGCCGCCGACTCCGGCGCGGACGCCATCCACCCCGGCTACGGCT
>NZ_JBJHPC010000338.1:0-8021 GCF_045257485.1 Streptomyces sp. YS-3
CCGCGTGCTCCTCGGCGGCGGCCACCACGGCGGCCTCCTCGGCCGGGGAGGCGACCGGGTCCTCGGCGGCGACGGCCGGTGCGCCCAAGGCCGCCGAGCAGGCCGAGCAGGCCGCCGTGGTCGTCGAGCCCGCCGCCGGGGCCCCGGCCGCCGCGGAGTCCGCCGCGCCCGCCGAGTCCGTCGAGGACGAAGCGCCGCGTGGGCGTACCCGTCGCCGTGCCACCCGTAAGGCCACCGCGCCGCAGTTCACCCCGGCCGCCGCCGAGGAGCCCGTCAAGGAGCCCGAGGCGGCCGTGGCCGAGCCCAAGGCGGAGACCGGCCGCTCCCGCCGCCGGGCCACCCGCCCCGCCGTCGCCGTCTTCCAGGCGCCGGTCTTCCACGAGCCGATGTTCCAGACCCCGGAGACCGCCGCCGCGGCTGCCGCCCGGGCCGCCGAGGTGACGGACGAGGAGGAGGAGCCGGAGGAGCCCGCAGCCCAGGCCGCCGCCGAGACCGCCGCCGCTCCCGCCGCCGAGCAGGCCGAGCCGCAGGGCGGTTCGCGCCGTCGCCGCCGCCGTCGCGGTGAGAGCGCCGAGGCCGCCCCCGAGCCGCAGGCCCCCGCCGCCGAAGAGGCCGACGAGGACACCTCCGCCGAGGAGGAGCCCGAGCACGACGAGCACGAGGAGCACGAGGACGACCGTCCCTCGCGCCGCCGCCGTCGCGGTGGCCGCCGCCGTCGCCGGGGCGAGCCCGCCGAGACCGACGAGGGCGAGGCGGAGGAGTCCGCCGAGACCGAGGCGTTCGAGGACGAGGACGAGGAGTCCGAGGACACCCCCTCGGCCGCCGGTACCAGCAG
Organism: Streptomyces sp. YS-3; assembly: GCF_045257485.1. NCBI lineage: Bacteria > Bacillati > Actinomycetota > Actinomycetes > Kitasatosporales > Streptomycetaceae > Streptomyces > Streptomyces sp. YS-3. The sequence goes on from NZ_JBJHPC010000338.1 coordinate 836, forward strand.
CAGCCGTCGGCGCCGCCGTCGCCGTCGCCGCAGCGGTGACGGGGGCGACCACGAGGCCGGTACGGGCGCGGACGACCCGGAGCGCACGGTCGTCAAGGTCCGCGAGCCGCGTCCGGCCCGGGAGAAGGCCGAGCCCGGCACCGGCGCGGACGAGGTGCAGTCCATCAAGGGCTCGACCCGTCTGGAGGCGAAGAAGCAGCGCCGCCGCGAGGGCCGCGAGCAGGGCCGCCGCCGGGTGCCGATCATCACCGAGGCGGAGTTCCTGGCGCGCCGCGAGGCCGTCGAGCGCGTGATGGTCGTCCGCCAGAGCGGCGAGCGCACCCAGATCGGCGTCCTGGAAGACAACGTGCTGGTCGAGCACTACGTCAACAAGGAGCAGGCCACCTCGTACGTCGGCAACGTCTACCTGGGCAAGGTCCAGAACGTGCTGCCGTCGATGGAGGCCGCCTTCGTCGACATCGGCAAGGGCCGCAACGCCGTCCTGTACGCCGGTGAGGTCAACTTCGAGGCGCTGGGCATGGGCAACGGGCCGCGCCGCATCGAGGCCGCGCTCAAGTCCGGCCAGTCGGTCCTGGTGCAGGTCACCAAGGACCCGATCGGCCACAAGGGCGCCCGTCTGACCAGCCAGGTCTCGCTGCCCGGCCGCTACCTGGTGTACGTGCCCGAGGGCTCGATGACCGGCATCAGCCGCAAGCTCCCGGACACCGAGCGGGCGCGGCTGAAGACCATCCTCAAGAAGATCGTCCCCGAGGACGCGGGCGTCATCGTGCGCACCGCCGCCGAGGGCGCGAGCGAGGACGAGCTGCGCCGTGACGTCGAGCGTCTGCAGGAGCAGTGGGAGGAGATCTCCAAGAAGGCCAAGCAGATCTCGACGAGCTCGCCGAGCCTGCTGTACGGCGAGCCGGACATGACCGTCCGGGTCGTGCGCGACATCTTCAACGAGGACTTCACCAAGGTCATCGTCAGCGGTGACGAGGCCTGGGAGACCATCCACGGCTATGTCTCGCACGTGGCGCCGGACCTGGTGGACCGGCTGACCCGGTGGACCTCCGAGGTCGACGTCTTCGCGACGTACCGGATCGACGAGCAGCTGATGAAGGCGCTGGACCGCAAGGTCTGGCTGCCGTCCGGCGGTTCGCTGGTGATCGACAAGACCGAGGCGATGATCGTCGTCGACGTCAACACCGGCAAGTTCACCGGCCAGGGCGGCAACCTGGAGGAGACCGTCACCAGGAACAACCTGGAGGCGGCCGAGGAGATCGTGCGCCAGCTGCGGCTGCGCGACCTGGGCGGCATCGTCGTCATCGACTTCATCGACATGGTCCTGGAGTCCAACCGGGACCTGGTGCTGCGGCGCCTGCTCGAATGCCTGGGCCGTGACCGTACGAAGCACCAGGTCGCGGAGGTCACCTCGCTGGGCCTGGTCCAGATGACCCGCAAGCGGGTCGGCCAGGGCCTGCTGGAGTCGTTCTCCGAGACCTGTGTCCACTGCAACGGGCGCGGTGTGATCGTGCACATGGAGCAGCCGGCCGCCGCCGGTGGCGGCGGCAACGGCAAGCGCTCCAAGAAGCGCGGCCGGGGCGGCGCCGAGCACGACCACGAGGCGCACGAGCACGACATCGCCGATGTCGCCGACATCGAGCCCCTCGACGCCGACGCCGACATCGAGCCCGTGGAGACCGAGGCGGAGCTGGCGGCCGAGGTCGCGGCGCCCGTCGCGCTCGCGGAGCCGGAGTTCGTGCCGGACGAGGAGCTCTACAGCAGCGTCGCCGAGGCGGAGGCCGCGGTGCGCGGCACCCGCTCCAGGCGCCGTGCGAGCCGTAAGGCGTCGGCTCCGGCCGGTGCGCCCAAGCGGGGCGGTGAGCCGGTCGCCGAGGCCGAGCCGGTGGTGGCGGAGCCGGAGCCGGCGCCCGTGCAGGAGGCCGAGCCGAAGCCGGTGACGGTCGCGTCGTTCATCGAGGACGAGGCGCCGCGTGGGCGCACCCGGCGCCGGGCCACCCGCAAGGTGTCCGCGCCGGCGGGTCCGCCCGCCGCGGCCGAGCCGGTCGTGGTGGAGCCCGTCGTGGTGGCCGAGCCGGTGGCCGCTCCGGCGCCCGTCGCCGAGCCCGAGAAGGCCGCGGCCGAGCCGGTCGTCGAGGAGGCGCCCGCCGCCGCCCCGCCGAGGGCGCGTCGCCGGGCCACCCGCAAGGCCACGGCACCGGCCGGGTCGCCGTCGGGTGCGCAGGAGGCGGTTCTCGTGGTCGAGAGCGCTCCGGTGGCCGAGCCGGTCGTGGCCGAGGCCAAGGCCGAGGCCGAGCCGGTGAGCGGGGCCGAAACGACGGCGGAGGTCGCCGAGGAGGCGGCCCCGGCGAAGAAGACGGCCCGCAAGACGGCCAAGAAGGCCGCGCCCGCGAAGAAGGCGGTCGCCAAGAAGACGGCGGCCAAGAAGACCGCGGCGAAGAAGACGACGGCCAAGAAGGCCACCGCGAAGAAGGCGGCGGCCGAGGGGCCGGCGGAGAGCTGATCCCCGGTCGGTGACGACGCGGTACGAAGGCCCGGTCCCGGGGTACGGGGGCCGGGCCTTCGCGTGTGCCCGCAAGCCCCGTCCCGGGCCGTTCACGGGCCTTCCCCGGCCCCCGCCCGTGGGCGGAAGCGGCCTGTCCCGGGGTGTTCAGCCCCGGCTGCGCCACGCCGTGCGCAGCTGGCTCGCCAGGAACAGGGACGACAGGGTCGGGATCGTCGCCCGGTAGCAGTCGGGGGTCGTCCAGGCGTACGCGGACGCCGGGACCAGGACCGTCAGGGCCGCGATGCGCAGACGCCACCAGCGGCGGGTGCGCGGGACCTCGATCGCCGGGGTGCCCAGGTCCGTGGAGAGCGAGTCGCGGATGCCGCGCAACACGCCCCGGCGGGCCAGCAGATGGGCGCCGGGGACCGTCCGCAGGATCTCGTCGTGGTCGCCGAAGCCCGGCGGGAGCGCGGGGAGGCCGAGCGCCGCCACCAGACCGGCCTGGCGGGCGGCGGGGGAGTCCGCGCCCCGCAGCAGCGTCACCAGCGGCCGGGCGTCGCGGACTCCGAACGCCGCCGCCAGGGCCCGCGCGGTCGCGGAGGCCGCCGTGTGGTCGGTGACGGGAGCCGCCGGGTCCCACTGGTGGGCCGCGGTCGCCGTGCCCTTCTGCAGCAGCGTGAACCCGTACCGGGACCCGCTGCGGCGCAGCACGAGCGCGGGCCACTTCTCGCCCGTGGTGAAGCCGGCCGCAGCCGCCGTCAGCCGGTCCTCGCGGCTGAGCGCGGCGCGCCGCCCGGGGGCGGGGTCCGGGACGAGCTCCACGTAACTGGCGGCGGTCCCCGCGGGCGCGATCCGCAGGGAGACCCCGCACATCAGCGCGGCCTCGGCGACGGTGTGCGGCGGCGCGGCGGCCACCGCCAGGGTGCGCGGCCGGTCGGCCGGGTGCGGGGCGGCGGGCGCGGCGCCCTCGCGGCCGGGCCGGGCGAACAGCGGGGTGCGCGAGGCCAGTTGCATCCGCACCCCCGAGCGCAGTTCCACGAACTCGGTGCGCGGCTCGCCCAGATACGCCCACGGATACGTCCGCGCGCCCGCGCCTATCGCCCGGAACACGTCCAGCGCCTCGGCCCACCGCTCGTGCAGGATCAGCATCAGCACGAGGTGGTTGCGGAAGTCCGCCGCGTCGGGGTCGCCCGGCTCGTACCAGGTGGACAGCTCCAGGCCGCGCTCGACGGCCGCGTCGATCCTGGCGCGCCCGACGGGGCTGCGGCGCGGGTCGTCGGAGACGACGACGTACTCGACGGCGGCGAGCAGCGGCAGCGCGTGGAGCTTGGAGCCGGGCAGGGCGCTCTCGGCGGCCCGCTCGGCGAAGGCGAACATCTCGCCGTGCGAGCCGTACCACTTCTCGGAGAGGTACTGCAGGGCCGCCGCGTGGCAGCCGTAGTGGTGCGGGGAGCGGGCGACGGCCTCCGCCCAGTACGCGTCGAACACCTCGCGGGAGGCCTGGCTGCCCCGGGCGTGGGTGAGCGCTATCTGCCAGGGCACCGGGTCGGTGGGGTTGAGCCGGGCGGCGGCGGAGGCGACGGGCACGGCGTCCCCGAGCAGCGCGAAGAAGGCCTGGAACTGCTCGGCCGCCACGTCCGTGGCGCGGGCGGCGCTGCGTACCTCCCACGCCTGGTGGACGCAGAGTTCGGCCTTGACCAGGACGGCGTCGGGGTCCTCGGGCGACTGGGCGAGCCAGTCCTCCAGCCAGCCGGGGCTGTGCAGGGCGGCCGTGGCGAGCTGGGTGACGTAGGTGCTGCGGCGCTCCCACTCGGCCCGCTCGCGGGTCCCGGCGAGCAGGGCGGCGGCGGGGCCCCGGTCGCCGGCGTGCACGGCGGCCAGCGCGTCGCCCATCGGGCCGTCCGGGGCGTCGAGGGTGACGGCCTCGTCGGGCGGCAGGTCCGCGCCCACGGTCGAGCCGTGGCGGAGCATGCGGGGCATGGAGAGCAGCGAACGCAGGTGCACGAGTGATTATTGAATCAGTGACCTTCCGGGGCCGGGCCCCGGGCCCGGGCGCGCGGGGGCGGGCTCCGGCCGGCAGATCGCTGGTTTGACCCCGGGGAAGGCGACCCGTAGCCTTGACCCTCGGCGTGTTTCCATGCGCGCCCGCCTCTGAGCACCTCCCTCCCGGCGACCGTCCGCGGTCGTGGGGAGAGGCCGCTCGTCCATTCCGGATCGTCACGGGCCCGCCCGTGCGAGCGGCTGGCTTCAGAGGTCCCGTCCCGAGTGAGAGAGAGATCCGCGTGTACGCCATCGTGCGCAGCGGTGGTCGCCAGCACAAGGTTGCTGTCGGCGACATCGTTGAGGTTGACAAGATTTCCACTGCCAAGGTTGGCGACACGGTCGAGCTCTCGACCCTGCTCGTTGTCGACGGTGACGCTGTGACCAGCGACCCGTGGGTGCTGGCCGGCATCAAGGTCACGGCCGAGGTCGTGGACCACCACAAGGGTGCCAAGATCGACATCCTTCGGTACAAGAACAAGACCGGTTACCGCCGTCGCCAGGGCCACCGCCAGCAGTACACGGCGATCAAGGTCACCGGCATCCCCGCGGCTGCGAAGTAAGGGACTGAGGAGACATGGCACACAAGAAGGGCGCATCGTCCACCCGGAACGGTCGCGACTCCAACGCTCAGCGGCTCGGTGTGAAGCGCTTCGGCGGTCAGACCGTCAACGCCGGTGAGATCCTGGTCCGCCAGCGTGGCACCCACTTCCACCCGGGCGCCGGTGTCGGCCGCGGTGGCGACGACACGCTGTTCGCCCTGGAGGCCGGCGCGGTGCAGTTCGGCACCCACCGTGGCCGCAAGGTCGTGAACATCGTTCCGGTCGCCTGACCGGTTCCTACGTGAGGCGGACCTCACTTCCCGTACGGGCTCCGTACGGGAAGCGGGTCCGCCTTTCGCGTGTTTCTAATGAAACACGGCATTACACAGATTTCCGTACTCCCCCGGTCTTCGGCCGGGGGGACCCCCAGGAGGCAAGCCCATGACCACCTTCGTGGACCGCGTCGAGCTCCATGTCGCCGCGGGTAACGGAGGCCACGGCTGTGCCTCCGTACACCGGGAGAAGTTCAAGCCGCTCGGCGGCCCCGACGGCGGCAACGGCGGCCGTGGCGGCGATGTCATCCTGGTCGTCGACCAGTCGGTGACCACGCTCCTCGACTACCACCACAGCCCGCACCGCAAGGCCACCAACGGTGCGCCCGGCGCCGGCGACAACCGCTCCGGCAAGGACGGCCAGGACCTGGTCCTGCCCGTCCCGGACGGCACCGTCGTCCTCGACAAGGACGGCAACGTGCTCGCCGACCTCGTCGGCCAGGGCACCACGTTCATCGCCGGCCAGGGCGGCCGGGGCGGCCTCGGCAACGCGGCCCTCGCCTCCGCCCGGCGCAAGGCCCCCGGCTTCGCGCTGCTCGGCGAGCCCGGTGAGGCCCGTGACGTGGTCATGGAGCTCAAGACCGTCGCGGACGTGGCCCTCGTCGGCTACCCGAGCGCGGGCAAGTCCTCGCTGATCTCCGTGCTCTCCGCCGCCAAGCCGAAGATCGCGGACTACCCGTTCACCACCCTGGTCCCCAACCTCGGCGTGGTCACCGCGGGCTCCACCGTCTACACCATCGCGGACGTCCCCGGCCTCATCCCCGGCGCCAGCCAGGGCAAGGGCCTGGGCCTGGAGTTCCTGCGGCACGTCGAGCGCTGCTCGGTGCTCGTGCACGTCCTGGACACCGCCACCCTGGAGTCCGACCGCGACCCGGTCTCCGACCTCGACGTCATCGAGGCGGAGCTGAAGAGCTACGGCGGCCTCGACGACCGGCCCCGTATCGTCGTCCTCAACAAGATCGACATCCCGGACGGCCAGGATCTCGCGGACATGATCCGCGGCGATCTGGAGCAGCGCGGCTACCAGGTCTACGAGGTCTCCGCGGTCTCCCGCACCGGTCTGAAGGAGCTCTCCTTCGGGCTGGCGAAGATCGTGGCCGAGGCGCGTGCCGCCAAGCCCGTCGAGGAGGCCACCCGGATCGTCATCCGCCCCAAGGCGGTCGACGACGCGGGCTTCACGGTCGTCTACGACGAGGCGGCCGAGGTCTACCGGGTGCGCGGCGAGAAGCCGGAGCGCTGGATCCGCCAGACCGACTTCAACAACGACGAGGCCGTCGGCTACCTCGCCGACCGCCTCAGCCGTCTCGGCGTCGAGGACCAGCTGATGAAGGCGGGCGCCCGCGCGGGCGACGCCGTCGCCATCGGCCCCGAGGAGAACGCGGTCGTCTTCGACTGGGAGCCGACGATGATGGCGGGCGCGGAGATGCTCGGCCGCCGTGGCGAGGACCACCGCCTGGAGGCCCCCCGTCCCGCCGCGCAGCGCCGCCGCGACCGCGACGCGGAGCGCGACGAGGCGCAGCAGGAGTACGACGACTTCAAGCCGTTCTAGCCGAGCGGCCCGGTCCGGCTGCGGGCTGCCCCGGGGGCGCGTGCTTCGTCTGCGGGCCCGTCTGTGGCTGAGCGCGCAGTTCCCCGCGCCCCTGGGCAGTCAGGGGCGCGGGGAACTGCGCGAGCAACCCAGCACGGTCCGCAGCCGGACGGCGGCTTTCGTCTGCGGACCGTCGTGGCTGGTCGCGCAGTTCCCCGCGCCCCTCAGGCATCCCGCCCGCGGGCAACCGACAGGCCGC